>NZ_MRBY01000014.1 GCF_001904615.1 [Limnothrix rosea] IAM M-220 | reverse complement strand
CAAAACAATTTGATTGCTCTGAAAAGACAATAGAATACATTTGCTAAGCAAAGACTCTCATCAGCAATGGTGGGGGTTTTTGTCGTTTAAGTCTATTTCCTCAATAACAAAGAAATCTTTAAGATCGCTTCACTTATTTTAGAGGTCGCCAAGCTACACTAGCTAAATATTGTTTTTTAAACACGTGAGCCTCAGTGATGTCTAATGAATCTCAAAAAAATGCTGGTGTTATGGGTGCAGCTTCAGTTAGAGGACATCATGCGACCTTCGAGGATATTGCAAGATTTACGCCAGATAAAGTAAACCATCTTAAGCGAGGTGGTCTTCGTGGAGGATCAGGGAGAAATGCAGCTGAAGCACAACAAATGTTAGAGAAGGTTCCTCCCTCTCATAGGTATGGAGCAACGGCTAAAGATGGAGCCCAAAATACGAAAAGATATCTAGTAGACAAAGATGTTAGTCATATCAATCCTCATAGTAAGGGTGGCAGTGGTAACGTAGATAATCTCCTTTTTGAAAATCGTGGAGCAAATCGTGCTCGTGGTGCAAAGAAAATGACACCGAAGGAACAAGGGCAAATTCATGCTCAAGCTCGTGTTGAGAATTTAACTGGGGCGTTAAAAGCAGGTGTACAGGCTGCATCGAAAGGGGCAGTAATTGGCGCGATTAGTACGGCTCCTTTTGCGATGTTGCACAATGGATTACGAGTTGTCCGAGGAGAAATATCGGCGGAGGATGCTTGCAAAGAGTCTTTAAAGGAAACGGCGATCGGTGCTGGTGTTGGGGCTGTTTCTGCTTTTGGGGTCACGACTGTTATGGCTGCTTGTCCACCGATCGCCGCCGCTTTAGTCACTCTTTCTCCAGCATTATTAGCAGTAGGTGGTGCAGGGATGGTCAAGCAATTTTTTGGAATTTTAGCGTCTCACAAAGAAAAGACGAAAGAATATTATGAGTCTTTAACTCAGCAGGATTTGGATTATCTTAAAAAGCTGGAGGCGGATTTAGAATACGAGCACAAAAAAAGTTTACGACGTATCGAAGAGTCTCGTGTTTTTCATCAACAATTATCAGAGCGTCCGGTGCATTCCGGTATTGCCGCAGCTCTACAACGTTATCAAGAATCGGCGGCTCTGGCTGAAGCCCATGGTGGCAAACCGATTGGGGCAAAAGCTTTATTACCAAATCAACAACGTTCTTTATCTAGCTCTAGTGAGGAGGCGTAGTTATCAATTGTGGTTTTACCTTTAATCGGTGTGGCGATCGCCGCCGTGAGTGCAACAGCCGCAGCATTTACGACTCACGCTGTTGGAGCGAAAGACCGTGAATCTACTAAGTATCATCGTGATGTTAATAACGAATTAAATAATCAATATTCTGATCTTCAACGTAAATATACCGAGCTACAAGATGAGGCAACAAAACATATAGATGAATTAACAAGACAAAGGCTAGAGAGTGAAGCAGAAAAAGATCTTTTACGACTAGGTTTGAGGTTACAACAATACGTATGTGACCTGATGTTTCAGATTGATGACAGCCCTAGTTATGATTTACTGAAAGCATTTCAAGAGTCTGTCTCAGCAACAAATCAAGTATTGTTTGAGCTACAAGAAACTTTGATTTCTGTTCCACCAAATTATTTTTCTAAATATTTAATGCACACGTCTGAAAATCTAGCTCAAGAGCAAATTGACTTACTCTTAAAAGGTGAGATTTACCCAATTCAAATATGTCCTAAATGCCATCAGAAAAATCGTATTACCCCTCATTTTTCGGGAAATAGTCCCATTTGCGGGTCGTGTCAAACGCAACTAATAAAAAAAGTACCCACTCAAAAAGCCAGTCCTAAAACTCAAGCAGAGATACCTCAAAGCTCAAACCGTCTATATGTATGCGAGGATTTAGGTAATGGCATTGAACTTGAAATGCTGCGAGTGCCTTCTGGTTCTTTCCTATTAGGCTCACCAGAAGGTATGGGATGTTCTAATGAATATCCGCAACAAAAAATTGATATTCCAGAATTTTATTTGAGTAGATTTCCCATTACCCAAATTCAATGGCAGACCGTTATTAGTTGCTCAAGAAAAAATAAGGAGATTAAAAAACTGAGTTTGTCTTTTACCAAAAAGCCATCAAAGTTTAGAGGATCACATCAGCCAGTTGAACAAGTTTCTTGGTATGAATGTCAGCGGTTTACTCAGCTTTTAAAACAGATGACTTTGCGGAACTATCGTCTGCCAAGTGAAGTAGAGTGGGAATATGCTTGCAAGGCTAATAAAATTCAGCAAAATTCAACGAAAAAAATCAATCATAAATACGAACATATCTGGTGTAAAAACAACTCTGACCAAAAGACTCAAAATGTTGGTCTAAAGGAATCTAATGTATGGGGTTTTTCTGATATGTTGGGCAATATTTGGGAGTGGTGTGCTGATGACTACGTGCGAACTTATCACACAAAAAGAACACATCATCCTTTTCGTCAAGCACGGAGTTCGACAAAAGTTTTAAGAGGCGGTTCTTGGAATAGTATGCCTGAGGTATGTCGAGCAACAAGCCGTATTGGGTATGCACCCGATAGTCAAAACTCATGTTTTGGATTTCGTCTCGCTTTATCAAGTGTTGATGCTCGCTAATTAGTCTTTGGCTTCCATCAAATATAGCGTCTTGTGTTTGGGTGAATAACAATCAACGGCTGTGTTGAAGGAGATATAGCGTGTTGCACATTTTAGTGCTTGGTTTCATAGCTATCCGATGGGCGTTTTCCGAAATGCTCTTACGATGATGTTTGGATTGAAATCAATTGATCTTCGATAAATCCGATACCTGGTTAACCCGAGATTCTTTACGGAGAACACAAGTTATTCGCACAGTTTCTGAACTGTAATTTATGATTGTGTTTTTAGTGGATCTTTAATCATTAATCTAGCTAGGGCAAAACAAAGGATTGCATTCACAACTAGAAATCCCTGCGCAACTAGGCCAGAACCTAGTCCCCAAACTAAGGGTGAAGTAAAGGCGTAAACAGTAAGACAAGAGGCTACTCCCAGACTAAGACCAACACCAAATTTTTTGCCAAATTCTGTTCCGGCGATTAGGACAAGTAATCCGAAGGGAATCAAAACACTAGCAAAGATTGGGTTTAATACAGGACTGCCATTGAGGGCGTTCCCCAGTTCTGGCAGGGAGCTGCCCAGCACGCGGAAAGGTGCTTGGGATAGGTCGAAAATGTAGAAGCCTTTGAGGAAAAATAGGCCAGAACTTCCCATGACCAAGCCGCCATTAAATGCCCAACTCCAACCGAAGGGGAAATAGTTGCGGAGGAAAAAGGCGAGGAGGTAGGAACCGAGCACCATGGCAATCTTTGGTAAGAGGGCGATCGTGCCGCCGTCAATCCAGAAACGAGGACTGAGGTAACCATTGTCACGGAGCCAACGGAAGAAATCTTTAAAGGTGATTTTGCCTTTGACTGCTTCGCTGAGGGCTTCGCCTGCATTGAGATAGCCTGCGCCGTAATGGTTAAAGGGATCGTCTTTAATCTTTTGGGCGGATTGCTTGAGGACTTGTAAAACTTCGGCTGGTTCTTCTACTCCGGCGGCTTTGATCATTGCGGCAACCCCTGCAACATGGGGAGAGGCCATACTTGTGCCTTTGTAGTCTTGGAAGACGGCTGCGCCAGAACTAGGGTCGATGGTTTCTTGGAGAATGCCGCCGGATTCACCGCCACCGGGAGCGGTAATGTCAATGCCTGCGCCGTAGTTGGAATAGGGTGCTTTAATGCCTGCTGCGTCGATCGCCGAAACACCGATTACTTTCGGGTAGCGGGCGGGATAGGAAGCTGAGTTTTGGTTTGCGTTACCAGCGGCGGCAATGACGACAACGTTTTTTCTGTAGGCGTAGTCGATCGCCTCTTGCATGAGACGACTAGCACCACCGCCGCCAAGGCTCATATTAATGACATCTGCGCCGTTGTCTGCGGCAAATTTGATGCCTTCTGCAATATCGGAGATTGTGCCGCCACCGTTTGCGCCAAGTACTTTAATTGGCATAATTTTGGCGTTGTAGGCAATGCCCGCCACGCCATAACCATTATTGGTAGACTGGGCAATGGTTCCGGCTACGTGGGTTCCGTGACCTACGTCATCATTGGCTTCGGGGCGATCGCCGACAAAATCATAGCCTTTAACAAATTCTGTTTTTTCTAAATCAGGAACACGACTAACACCTGTGTCGATGACGGCGACGGTAATGCCTTCACCCCTATTTTCTGTCCATGCCTGCTCGACATTAATGCTGCGAAGATTCCACTGTTTTGCGTAGTCGGGGTCGTTTGGGGTCGCGAAAGTCCTGTAAATGTAGTTGGGTTCGATATATTCTGTCGATTTTATGAGGTCGGATTTGCGGAGGGCTTGTAATAGTTTTTCGTTGCCTTCGGCTACATACACATTGTCTGCTGCGGAAAACTCGCTGTTTAATCGGATACTGGCATTGAAGCGTTTTGCAAAATTTTCGAGTTGCCTAGAAATTTCCCCTTCGCCGAGGTCTTCCCGGAAATCTAGTACCACTGAGTCGTAGCTTCCTTGGGTCGCGAGACTGGGCATATTCACCAGTGCCAATCCCAAGCCCACGATAAACAACAGCGTAATCAACAACTTTCGCATGGGTACATACCAAACCGACTCACCCACTGTAGCTTATTCTTTTTTTGAACTGGGGAGGTTGCCAATTTTGTAACCCACTTTGTTAAGAGATATTGAAGGTGATGGAGAGCGATCGCCGAATTGTCCTGTTTAGGCATTTAGTGGACAATAGTTACGGAAAACGTCGAGACGAGAGCATATGACTGCATCAACGACTCAAGCAGGGCAGTTGAAACTAGTGTATTTACTGGAAAAAGAGGATTTAGAAGAGACAGGCAAACAGCTCCTTCAAGGTCTGAGGGAAACGCCGAAAACCATTTCACCCCGTTATTTTTACGATGTTAAGGGGTCTGCCCTGTTTGAACAAATTTGTGAACTGCCGGAGTATTATCCAACGCGTACGGAGGCGGAAATTCTTAAAACCGTTTCGTCAGAAATTGCGGCTATTACAGGCAATGCAGAGCTCGTGGAGTTGGGCAGTGGCAGTTCGACGAAAACCAGATTTTTGTTGGATGCCTACCAACAATTTGAGCAGCTAGATTATGTGCCGGTGGATGTGAGTGCCAGTATTGTTGAGTTTGCGGCAGAGCGCTTATTTCAGGAGTATGAGACTCTTTCGATTACGGGCTTAATCGGCACCTATGAGCAGGCGATCGCCCATTTACCGGACGCGGGAGATTTACCACGGATGCTCATTTTTCTGGGTAGTACCCTCGGCAACTTTTCCGCCGCAGACAGCGATCGCTTTTTTAAACAAACCCGCCAATCTTTACGAACTGGAGATTATTTCTTATTAGGGCTTGATCGCCATAAATCTTCTGACATTCTTGAGGCGGCTTACAACGATAGCCAAGGCATTACAGCCGCATTTAACCTGAATATGCTTGAGCATCTAAACGACCGTTATGGGGCAAATTTTGAGACGCGCAACTTCCGTCACCGTGCCATTTACAATGTGCCTAAACGACAGATCGAAATGCATTTAGACTGTTTAGCGACCCACACCGTGACCTTCCCTAGCCTTGATACCACCATTGAGTTTCAAGGGGGCGAAAGTATTCTTACCGAAATTTCCCGCAAATTTGAGCTAGAACAATTGCAGGATAATCTCGCCATGCAAGGTCTAAAAACGGTGAAAGTGTGGGGCGATCGCCGGGATTGGTTTAGCCTGATTTTGACCCAAGTTGTTTAATGGAAATTCTTTAGTTTTCTTGCCAGACGATTTCTTCGCGGGTGAGGCGGATTTGCGCCAAAGTCACAATCATCGGAATAATGCGGCCGTAGTTTGTGGCGATCGCCCGCCAACCGAGATCAGCAAGGAACCAGCCCCACATCGCAGGCACCACCACACTAAACACACTGCGCATCGCACCATACTTAAGGGCAGTCGTGGCCAAACCTTTCTTGGCCGCTTGGGATGACAGCACTGTCGCTAGCTTGCCTGCACCACCGGCGGCCACCTTCGTCATGTGGGAGGACGCAAAATACAAGGCAAATTGCCGGGCAATATTTTTAAGAATGGCGGTTTTTAAAATCGTACTCACGGCGATCGTACTACCACCCCGCAACAAAATCTGAACGGGGTTATGTTGGAGCTGGACAGGCAGAGGCTCCGGCAAAAAATCCCGTTCGAGGGAACGCTGAACCCGGTGGAGTAGTGACTTCTTTTCGGCAGCAGGTAACTTGCGCCAAGCTTTGCCCGTGAGATGGAGGAAAATTTCCGCCTCAAGGTCGGTGGTGCTAATCCCCGGCTCACTAGACAGCTTCAGGAAGTGGCAGACCTGCAATAAAATTTCGCGATAACTCAACATTTCCGCCTGACCAAGCAGCACCGTAAAACCATCAGCCGCCAGATGGCGAAACCGTCGCTCGATACTTTCAATTTGGCGATCGCGATGTTGCGTTTGAACAAAAATCGGTTGAGGCGTTTGGAAATAATCCAGCGGATTAAACTTGCGGCTAAACAGAATCTGAGTCAAATGCTGCAATTCCTCATCCGTCGCTAAATTCAGGGCTGTTCTTAGCTCATCCACCGCAGATTCTCCAGCAATTCTCCCGTCCATTCTAGACCAAGCTTCCGTAAAATCACTGAATGCTCACAGTCCTAAACCTCAGACACTATCGTTTCAACATCCATGAAAGTGAGTGATCGCCTGCCAATGAAGAATAAAGATGATTCCCCTATCGTCATTTCTCAGAAATGCATCTAAATAACACTCCGACAGAATTTAATTAAGTAATAATCATGGTCGGCAAGATTAATCTGACTTTGACATAGTCATCGGCTTCAACTTAACGTAAAAACTTTTCCAGATAAGCTTTTTAACCTCAGTTTGGGTTAAGGATTTCGCCTCAATGCTTCAGGGAAAAGGAGACACGGGGACATTGGGATCGGGAGACACGGAGAGGGGGAGGCACGGGGACATTGGGATTGGGAGGCACGGGATATCAACGGACACCCGCATTAGAATTATTTGAATGAAAAATCTCCCCATCACTCGCTCTCCCTTTCACCGCGTCGTCATCCTAGACCATTCTTAAACCGAACTCAGGTTAACAACTAATGGGCAGTTGCCAGTAAAGGCTTAAGAAAGTGACCCGTATGAGATTGTTTATTTTTGATCAGTTCTTCTGGTGTCCCAACACCAATAATTTCTCCGCCGCGATCGCCCCCTTCTGGCCCTAGATCAATCAGCCAATCACTACAGCGAATCACATCCAGATTATGTTCGATCACCAAGACCGAATTACCCTTGTCTACCAGCCGTTGCAAGACATTTAGTAAATGATGCACATCATAAAAAGATAAACCAGTCGTCGGCTCATCAATGAGATAAAGAGTTTTGCCCGTGGCACGGCGCGATAACTCAGAGGCTAGTTTCACCCGCTGCGCTTCACCACCAGACAAAGTCGGAGCAGGCTGTCCCAGCTTGACGTAGTTTAACCCCACATCCATTAACGTCTGGAGACGATTTGCCGCCGCCGTAATATTTTCGAATACCCCCAAAGCTTCTTCCACCGTCATATTCAAGACATCAGCGATGGAGTAGCCTTTAAACTTTACCTGCAAGGTTTCGCGATTATATCTTGCCCCCTTGCACACATCACACTGGACATAGACATCGGGTAAAAAATTCATTTCAATGACATTCACACCCTGACCAGAACAAGCTTCGCAACGACCGCCTTTAACATTAAAAGAAAAACGACCTTTTTTGTAGCCTCTCGTTTTCGCTTCCACGGCCTCGGCAAACAGGGTACGAATGGGGTCAAAAATTCCCGTATAGGTGGCCGGGTTGGAGCGGGGCGTGCGACCAATGGGCGACTGGTCAATAACAATCACTTTATCTATGGATTTTAACCCTTTAACGGAGTCTAGCTCCTTCGGGAAAGGGATATTTCTATTGAGACTATGTTGCAAAGCTGGATAGAGTAATTCGTTCATTAGGGTGGATTTGCCAGACCCAGAAACTCCAGTGACACAGACTAATTTGCCGAGGGGAATTTCAACATCAACACCCTGAAGATTATTTTTACGACAGTTTGTTAGTACCAGTTTGCCGCCATTTCCTTCCCGTCGCTCCGGCGGTGTTTCGATTTTTCGTTTACCGGATAAATAGGCTGCTGTGAGGGATTGTTTATTCTTGAGAAATTTGTCAAATGTGCCTGCAAAAACAATGTCACCGCCATGAACACCGGCTTTTGGGCCAATATCGATAATGTGGTCAGCGGCTCGCATCGTATCTTCGTCGTGTTCGACAACAATGAGGGTATTGCCGAGATCTCGCAATTTTTGTAATGTTTTGAGCAGTCGTTCGTTATCCCGTTGGTGTAAACCAATGCTGGGTTCGTCTAGTACATACAGGACACCTGTTAAACCTGCACCAATTTGGGTCGCTAGGCGAATGCGCTGGGCTTCGCCGCCGGAAAGGGTCATGGCTGCTCGGTTTAGGGTTAAATAATCTAGGCCAACATCTAACAAAAATTTTAGACGGGCACGAATTTCTTTTAGGGCGAGCTCGCCGATTATTTTTTGGCGATCGCTCAGTTCTAGGTCGTCAATTTGTTTGAGGCAATCTCGGATCGAAACACTTGTTAGTTCATCAATGTTGTATTGTCCTAGGCGAACGGATAAGGCTTCTGGTTTTAGTCGTTTACCGTGACAAACTTCGCAGGGTTGATTGACTAAATATTTTTCGAGTTTGGACTTGATTGCCTCGGAATTTGTTTCTTTGTAGTTGCGTTCTAGGAGTTTTAGAATGCCGGAATAGTGACGGTAATAACCTTTGCCTGAGCCGTAGCGAGATTCTTCTTCAAACCAAATGGATTCTTCGGTGCCGTTTAATAAAATGTCGCGGTGTTCTTCGCTAAGTTTTTCCCAGGGGGTTTGGATCTCAAAGCCAAAGTTTTGGCCAAGGTTATAGAGTAGTGATAAATAATAGGTATTTTCTTTTTCAGACCAGGGGGCGATCGCCGCATAGAGAGGTTGCTTAGGATCGGGAATCACGAGATCCGCAGAAAAGCGTCGGTGACTCCCCAAACCGTGGCAAGCCGAACAAGCACCATAGGGAGAATTAAAGGAAAAGAGCCGGGGTGATAATTCTTCAATGACGGCTCCATGTTCAGGACAGGCAAAATTTTCAGAAAAAACAATTTGTTCATCGGTGCCGACTAAATCGACAAGGGCTGTGCCTTCGGAATGTTTGAGACAAGTCGCTAAAGAATCTGCTAAACGTTCCTCAATGCCGTCTTTTTTGACGAGGCGATCAACCACAATTTCAATATTGTGATATTGATTTTTATCGAGTTTGATATTGTCACTCAGTTCGCGGGTTTCACCATTAACTCGTACACGGGCAAAACCCTCTGAGGCAATGCTAGATAGGGTTTTTTTATGGGTTCCTTTTTGGTGGCGAATGACGGGGGCAAGGAGTTGAAATTTTGTTTTATCGGGCAATCCTAAAATGCGATCGCACATTTCATCGATGGTCTGGGGCGCAATGGGGCGATCGCAGTGGGGGCAGTGGGGTTCTCCTGCTCGCCCGAAAAGTAAGCGTAAATAATCAGCGATTTCGGTAACAGTGCCCACCGTTGAGCGGGGGTTATGGGACGTGGATTTTTGGTCGATGGAAATGGCGGGACTCAACCCCTCAATGGCATCCACATCTGGTTTATCTAGTTGCCCTAAAAATTGTCGCGCGTAGGCACTGAGGGATTCGACATATCGCCGCTGCCCCTCCGCAAAAATCGTGTCAAACGCCAATGACGACTTGCCTGACCCCGATACCCCTGTGAATACAATTAATTGGTTACGCGGTAAATCAAGATCCACATTTTTGAGGTTGTGCTGCCTTGCGCCACGGATGCGGATTTGATCGGACTTGCTCATGGGGGCGATCGCCATTACTGCTTAAAAGTTCTTAAATATTATAGGCAAGTGGGAGGGCTGTATTAGCGGTAATTAACGAAACCCCTGTGGATGCATCCGCTAAAATCAAAGCAATACGATAAACCCAATTTTGCAATGGTTGCCCTAAAAGATTCCCGATATCTTAGTCCCGAAGAATATTTGGCATGGGAAGCAGAAAATTCTGTCAAGCACGAATATATCAATGGTGAAGCCTATGCAATGGCGGGAACAACTGACGAGCATAATGTCGTTAGTGGCAATTTATACTTATTGCTGCGGAATCATTTGCGGGGTTCTGGTTGCAGTGTATATTTTGCCGATGTAAAAGTGCGCGTCGAGCGGAAAAATTGTTACTACTATCCAGATTTATTTGTCACTTGTAATCCTGAAGATAAGGAGACCGCGACTGTTAAGTATTTTCCAAAATTAATTATTGAAGTCTTATCACCTAGCACTGAGAGCTTTGACCGAGGAGATAAGTTTAACGATTACCAAACCATCGCCAGTCTCGAAGAATATGTCCTTGTTAACACCAAACATAAACGACTCGAAATTTATCGCCGCAATAAAGACAATTCATGGCGGTTTGAAATGTTTGATCTAAGTGCAACGAATGTTGCTTTTAAAAGTCTAGAGATGGATGTGGCGATCGCCGACATTTACGAAGATGTCGAAATTATCGAAACCTCTCCCATAGAAAAAGAAAATCCCGCCTAGCCATAGACAGGATATTTATTAAAGAAAAAAAATTGAAAATTTATTCATCTTCCGGTGGGTCAACCCAGCGGCCATCAGACTTAATTAAGTCAATTAGCTGCTCAACCCCTTCAGCCTCAGGCACTTTACGAATTTCTTCACGACCACGATAGAGGGAAATATAGCCGGGAGTCTTTCCGACATAACCGTAATCAGCATCCGCCATCTCACCGGGGCCATTCACAATACAGCCCATCACCGCAATATCCAGTCCGACTAGGTGATCCGTCGCATCACGAACTTTATTGAGTACTTCCTCAAGGTTAAAGAGAGTGCGACCACAGGAAGGACAAGCCACGTACTCCACCATGGTTTTGCGGAGACCCAGAGCCTGCAAAATGCTATAGCAAACAGGAATTTCTTTCTCCGGCGCTTCAGTTAAAGACACGCGAATCGTATCGCCAAGGCCTTCTGCTAAGAGTGTCCCAATACCAGCAGTAGACTTAATACGGCCGTATTCACCATCGCCGGCTTCCGTGACACCGAGGTGCAGAGGATAATCCATCCCCAGCTCATCCATGCGACGTACCATTAAACGATAAGCCGCCAACATCACAGGAACACGGGAAGCCTTTAGGGAAATGATTAAATTGTGAAAATCAAGGTCTTGGCAAATACGAATAAACTCGATCGCCGACTCCACCATGCCTTCTGGAGTGTCGCCATAGGTGAAGAGCATCCGCTCCGCAAGAGACCCATGATTCACGCCGATGCGCATAGACTTGCCCTGATCTCGCAGAGAAACGACGAGGGGTTCTAATGTTTCACGAATTTTGTCACCGATCGCCTTAAATTCTTCATCAGAATATTCTGTGCGACTATCATTGGGATTTTCAAAAACGTATAAACCCGGATTAATGCGCACGTTATCAACATGTTTTGCCACCTCTAGGGCAATTTTCATGCCATTGTGGTGAACATCTGCAACGAGGGGCACTGGCTGATAAGTCGCCGCCAAACGTTCTTTGATCTTCGCGAGGGATTTGGCGTGAGCCATACTGGGCACAGTTACCCGCACAATTTCGCAGCCAATTTCGTGGAGGCGGCGGATACCGGCAACGGAACCTTCAATGTCGAGGGTATCTTCATTGATCATCGACTGAACGACAACGGGATAATCGCTACCGATGGTGACAGACCCCACTGGTACAGCACGGGTTTTCCGGCGATGGATGGTGGTGTCCACTAAGTTCGCCGCATTGGTGTCCGGACGTTCTAGGGTTTGCATGGGTTAAAAATTCTGGTAAAACGCTAATTCAAACAGAGGATAAAAGGGGTAGTTTTCCCAAGGGAAAATACAGCAGTTAATCAAGCAATTTAGGATAAGTGTTGCATAAAGCGATCATAGTCGAAATGCTTTTGGAATAATTCTTGGGCAACTTCTACTTTGATGGGTTCTTGCAACCGTACATGGTCAAAGGCTTGGTCGATGATCTCGACGGTGGTGAGGGTATCGTAGTCTACTGACAGGATGGGGACTTCTAAGTCTTCGGCGCGGTTGAGAATGATTTCTTGGGGCGCAACATGCCCTGTCAAAATCAGGCATTGGGTGGATGTTTCAAGGGCGGCTAGTTGTAGGTCTGTGCGATCGCCGCCGGTGACGACTGCCATATTTTGTCGCTGGCGGAAATATTTTAGGGCAGAGTTGACGTTCATCGCGCCAATGGTCAAGCTTTCTACCATCAAATCAAGGCGATCGCTACGGCACAGCACTTCTGCATTGAGGCGCTTTACTAATTCACGAACATTGACGCTGCGTAAAATGCGGTTGGCAGGGATTAAGCCAAAAACATCAATGCCTTTTTTTTGTAGAAAAGGTTTAACTTGTTGCTCTGCAATATCTAGGGCATCGGGGGGAATCTTGTTGATGACGACACCCATCAGGCGATCGCCGAGAAACCGCAATACGGTTAAAAGACTATCAACGAGGAGTTTATCGTGGTAGGGAATGACCAGAAGAATTTGTGCATCTAGGGTGTTGGCAATTTCGCCAGCCGACAGGTTGAAAATACTACCTTCCCAAAGACTTTTGGGTGCTTCAACGAAGGTGATGTCAGTGGTGATATCGTCTAGATCGTCCTTGAGCTTCTGGGGATAGTCGATTTCATCCTCACCGCTCAAACGACGGGTAAGGGTTTCTTGATCGAGGAATAACACCGGCGATCGCACCTCTGCTTCACTAAGATGGAGAGCCTCAACAAGAAACCGCAAATCATCTTCAATCCGCGCAAATGAGCCACTTTGCTCATCATGCCAAACTGTGCCAATGGGCTTACTGTAGGCAACAGAAAGATTTTGTCGCTTGAGTTGTTGCACAAGACCTAAAAGAATGGCCGATTTACCGCTATATGGTTCGGTAGAAGCAACAATGACTCTCTGGGTTGGTTGGGTCACACCCATTACTCCTCTGGAAGCTTAGATTCTATTTAGTAAACAATAACGGAATTTTGACTAGGAGCAAAGCTGAAAATTATTCTTTTGACAATCCTAGAAGCTGGCGATAGAAGCCTTTTGGAAAGTCGATGCGACGGGCTCGCCGGAAATTTGCTAAGAGGTCGATAAGGTAGTCGACAAATTCATTATTGGGCATGGTAACGCTATAGCTCAGCTCTGCTTGGGAATCAAACTGCAGTCGGCAATTTGTCATCTCCGAGGGTAATTTTGAAACATACCAGCTCGCGACGAAGGGAATGCTTTCGCCACCTTCAATTGTCCGCTCCCCTTCGATAGAACCCATCTTGTAT
The DNA here is from genome assembly GCF_001904615.1 of [Limnothrix rosea] IAM M-220. Taxonomy (NCBI): domain Bacteria; kingdom Bacillati; phylum Cyanobacteriota; class Cyanophyceae; order Chroococcales; family Geminocystaceae; genus Picosynechococcus; species [Limnothrix rosea] IAM M-220. The sequence goes on along the minus strand of NZ_MRBY01000014.1, from coordinate 70,096 downwards.
AGACCGATGGCATGGGGTAGGGATTTTTGCTTGCTTTTGGGATAGTAGGGGAAATAAATCATTACTTCGCCTTTGCCAGCTGGTTTGATGCTTTCTAGGGCAGACATAATCTACAGTGAAAATGGAGTTTCTTATCTGTCGCATTGTATCTTCTATTTTCAGACTTCTTGCTGATATTTTTATGAGAATATTTGTATAAATCGCGACTTGATATCTTTGATCGTTCCCATGGGATTGCCCTGACTTAACGGTGTCGATGAATTGAGGCGATCGCCATCGAATATTTAGTCCATAGTTTGTCTGCCGTTTGCGCTCAATTTCGCTCAATAGTTTGTAATATCCGTCTAAATTTTTTTATGGAATGTCCCCATCTCGTTAGTGTTGCCCCCATGATGGATCGCACTGACCGTCATTTTCGTTATCTAATGCGCCAAATTACACGGCGGACGCTGTTGCATACTGAAATGGTGACGACTGGTGCCATTATTCACGGCGATCGCCCCAAGCTTTTAGATTTTGACCCGGAAGAACATCCCCTTTCCCTACAGTTAGGCGGCGATAATCCGACAGATTTAGCTGAATGCGCCAAGGTGGGTGAAGACTGGGGTTATGACGAAATCAATCTGAATGTGGGTTGCCCCAGTCCAAGGGTGCAAAAGGGTAATTTTGGAGCTTGTTTAATGACCCAGCCGGAGCTGGTCGCTGAATGCATTGCGGCGATGCAAGATGCAGTAAAAATTCCGGTGACGGTCAAACATCGCATTGGTGTGGATGAGCAAGATAGTTACGAACACCTCCATCGTTTTGTTGAAGTTGTTTCCCAAACAGGCTGCGATCGCTTCTCTGTCCATGCCCGCAAGGCTTGGTTGCAGGGTCTAAGTCCGAAAGAAAATCGTACAGTTCCCCCATTGCGATACGAAGATGTTTACCGTCTGAAAGAAGATTTCCCGCAACTGTGGATCGAAATTAATGGCGGCATTACAACGCTAGATCAAACTAAAACTCACCTGAAAGAAGTTGATGCCGTGATGATTGGGCGGGCAGCCTATGATAATCCTTACATTTTTGCGACGGTAGATCGTGATATTTACGGTGAAGATGCGGAGCCAAAAACGCGCCACGAAATAGTTGAAGCAATGTTGCCCTACATCGAACGCAATCATAAAAAAGGTGTCAAGCTCCACAGTATTAGCCGCCACATGTTGTCGTTATTTCTCGGTCAACCCGGCACAAAGGCTTGGAAACGCTACATTACGGAAGAAGGTCGCGGCCATGAGGTGAGCTGTGAAGTGATTGAACAGGCTTTGGCTTTGGTGCCTCGGTAGCTAGGTGTCAGATATCAGATATCAACGAGTGTGTTGGTTCGCGTCTATTGAGGGTCTGGGCAATTTTTTTTGGCTTGTGTTGATGAATGGCTGTTTGTAAGGATCAAGGAAACAAGGTTTAAGGGATAGTAATGGCTCCAAAAATTATTGTGCTTGATGATGATCCGACGGGTTCTCAGACGGTTCACAGTTGCTCGTTGCTTTTACGCTGGGATGTTGAGACTTTACGGGAAGCGCTCCTAGAGTCTGCACCTATCTTTTTTATCTTGGCGAATACTCGCGCCATGCTAGAAGCTGAGGCGATCGCCACGACCCGCGAAATTTGTATAAATCTCAAAGCTGCTTTAGCTGCTGAAAAGATCAAAAATTTTATTTTAGTCAGTCGGTCTGATTCGACTTTGCGTGGGCATTTTCCCGCAGAACCTGAAGCGATCGCCAGTGTGTTTGGAGAATTTGATGCTTGCTTCCATGCCCCTGCTTTTTTTGAAGGTGGCAGAGTGACCATTGATGGAACCCATTACATTGCTGAAGCTAACCAGTTAACGCCCGTCCACACAACAGAATTTGCGAAAGATGCAATATTTGGTTTTAGCCATAGTTTTTTGCCTGATTACATTGAAGAAAAAACACAGGGGGCGATCGCCGCAGAAACCGTTGAGATTCTCGATGCCCAGCAAAATCAACAACAACTCGCCACTTATTTACAGGGCTTAACAAAAAATCAGCAAATTGTACTTAGCGCCGCAACACAATCAGATTTTGACCAGCTCGTACCCGCGTTATTGGAAGCCACCACTGACGGTAAAAAATTCATTTTTCGCAGTGCCGCTAGTTTACTCACTTCCCTTGCGAATCTTGGCAAACAACCCATTGCAGCGAAACAAATGGGACAGTATCGCCGTTCCAATCATCCGGGTCTAATCCTCGTTGGTTCCCATGTGGCGAAGACGACAGTGCAATTACAAGAATTACTTAAGTTGCCCACCATTCAGGGCATTGAAATCGATGTTTTACGTTGCCAAAAGCACGAAGTCCGTGACACTTTTTTATCAGAAATTCAAGGGGCGATCGCCACAGCCTTTAGTCAGCAACTCACGCCTGTGATCTACACAAGCCGTTCCTTCCAATCCCAAACAAATCAGCAAGAACAACTCTTATTTGGCGAAACCATCACCCAATTTTTATTAGAGATTGTGCAAGCTTTACCCTCGAATTTGGGATTTATAATTAGTAAAGGAGGAAACACTTCCAACCGTTTGCTCAGTCATGGTTTAGATTTAGCTAAAGTTCAATTACTGGGGCAAATTTTGGCAGGTTGTTGTCTCGTTAAAACGACGACAGCACACCCCCAATTGCCAGACTTACCGATTGTTTTATTCCCCGGTAATGTCGGCGATCGCCTCGCACTAGTAGAGGTGTATCGCAGGCTACAGACCCAATAAATTACCCAATAAATTACCCGATAAATTAGAAATATCTGTATTCTCAAAATCTATGGGAGACTTAAACATATTAAGCAAATAGGTCATACAACACCCTTCCTCATACAAAAAATACTTGACCAATAGTTAGGGGATTTTTCCGACATCTTGAACTTGTCCAAGCACGAGATAAGAAGAAATAATGCGACTTGGCGCGCTAACCTCTGTCTGCTAGGAACTCCACCTTAAGCCTGATGAACACACTAGTGTCCCGTGAGGATAACGCAACAATTCTCGTCGTAGACGACAACATCACGAATCTCAGGTTGCTGACAGCAATCCTTTCTCAACATGGCTATACCGTCAAAATTGCCAAAAGCGCTTTGGCTGGCCTCAGACATCTAAAGCAGTGCCAAACTGATTTAATCTTGCTAGATATTAAAATGCCCCACATTGATGGCTACCAATTTTGTATCTGGCTCAAGTCACACCCGACGACTAAAAATATTCCCATTATTTTTCTCAGCGGTACTCAGCAAAGCATTGCCAAAATTAAAGCATTCTCGGTGGGAGGAGCAGATTTTATTGCCAAACCCTTTCAAAGTATTGATGTTTTAGCGCGCATTGAACATCAGCTCCAACTCGCCTATCTACAGCGGCAACTACGAGACAAAAACAAAATTCTGGCCGCAGAGGTAAAACGCCGTCAAAAAATTGAAGCTTTATTACTCAGTCAGAAAGCACAACTAAAAAAAGAAATCAAACAGCGTCAGCATATGGAGGAGCTACTCCGCTTACGTAATATCCGTCTCACTCGTCAAGCAAATATTGATGACCTCACCCAAGTGGCAAATCGCCGCCATTTTGACCACTGTCTAGTACGCGAAATTTCTAGGGCTCACACCTCTGGTTGTCCTTTATCCCTTGTCCTGTGTGATATCGATTTTTTCAAAAAATACAATGACTATTATGGCCACCAAGGAGGCGATAAATGCCTCAACATAGTAGCTCAAACTTTGGCTGATGTTGTGAACTTACCGGGGGATCTCGTGGCTCGCTATGGCGGGGAAGAGTTTGCGCTGATTTTGCCGGACACCTATATGGATGCGGCCATTGAGGTTGTGCACTGTGTACAAAGGACGATCGCCGAACTAAAGTTAGAACATCAGGCTTCGGAAATCTCGAACTACATCACGATTAGCTTTGGGGGCTGTACGCTTCTCCCCGGTGACTGTAGCGACGCACAGAGTTTGATCAAAAATGCCGACCAGGCTTTATATGATGCGAAACGTCGAGGGCGCTCCCAAGTACGTTGGTGCCACGAAAACCGACATTGAACTATCTTCGAAGCCTTGACTTTGCATCCCTTATTCTGTGGATACTTAAAACAGGATTACCATCTTAATGATCTCAAGCTTCACTCACTTTTTCTGCTATGACCGATGTGTTTCGGGAATTTCAATCCCTGTTTGATACCCATAAAGCAACGCTAACTTGGCAACCCCCCACGGAAGTTATTGCCCAATTTAGCGAGCTGTACAACGGTATTTTTGTCGGAAATCAGCGTCTTAATTTAACTCGCATCACGAGCGTTGAAGATTTTTGGGAAAAACATTTGTGGGATTCTCTCGTCGCTTTAAACTTGACATCTCTAGATATTCCTACGATGGCTAAAGTGATTGATGTGGGCACTGGCGGTGGTTTTCCGGGATTACCTTTGGCGATCGCCTACCCAGAATGGCACATCACTTTGCTCGACTCCACCCAAAAAAAAATCACCTTCCTTGCCGAACTGAGCCAAGATCTTAATTTAAAAACCCAAACCATCGCTGCACGGGCGGAAACCGTCGGACAAGATCCCATCCATCGCGAACAATATGACCTCGTCACCATTCGTGCCGTAGCCAAAGCCTCTGTCTGTCTCGAATATGCCCTTCCCCTTCTCAAAATAGGTGGTGTTGCCATTTTGTATCGTGGTCAATGGACACCGAAAGAAACAAGTCAGCTACTACCGGCGATCGCCCAATGCGGCGGCGAACTCATCGATCTCCTCACCTGCGAAACCCCCATCACAAAAAGTCAACGCACCTGCCTTTACATTCAGAAAAAAAAACCTAGCGATCCCCATTTTCCGAGGGCGATCGGCACACCAAAACAATCACCCCTCGCACCCGTCTAAGTTCTCCGAAACCCATACCAAAACACCATTCCAAATCTGCTTTACAGAATCCCAAGAGATGGTAATCTGAGTATGGCAAAATTTTACATTAGGTTACGACTTCGGTCACCGAGACCCAGTTTCGGCTTAACAAATAACCAATAAATTAAAAAGAATGGTAGCTACTCAAGAAAAAACATTGGGTAAAATCACCCAAGTAATCGGTCCTGTAATTGACGCAGAATTCCCTAGCGGTAAACTGCCCCGCATTTACAACGCCCTCAAAATCCAAGGCAAAAATCCCGCAGGTCAAGACATCAACATCACCTGTGAAGTCCAACAACTTCTTGGCGATAACCAAGTACGCGCAGTGGCCATGAGTGGCACTGACGGCTTAGTACGTGGCATGGATGTCCTCGACACCGGTGCTCCCATCAGCGTTCCCGTTGGTAAGAAGACCCTCGGCCGTATCTTTAACGTCTTGGGTGAACCTGTAGACGAGCAAGGTGAAGTCGGTGCAGAAGAGACTTCTCCCATTCACCGTGCCGCTCCTAAGCTGACAGAACTTGAGACAGCACCTTCCGTTTTCGAAACTGGCATCAAAGTCGTAGACCTCCTCACTCCCTACCGTCGTGGTGGCAAGATTGGTCTATTTGGTGGTGCAGGTGTCGGCAAGACCGTCATTATGATGGAACTGATCAACAACATTGCCACCCAACACGGTGGTGTCTCCGTATTTGCGGGTGTAGGTGAGCGTACCCGTGAAGGGAATGACCTCTACAACGAGATGATGGAATCTGGCGTAATCAACGAGGAAAACCTCAACGAATCCAAGATTGCCCTCGTCTACGGTCAAATGAACGAGCCCCCCGGAGCGCGCATGCGTGTTGGTCTGTCCGGCTTGACCATGGCGGAATACTTCCGTGATGTCAACAAGCAAGACGTTCTGCTCTTCATCGACAACATCTTCCGCTTCGTACAAGCAGGTTCTGAAGTATCCGCACTGCTCGGTCGGATGCCTTCTGCAGTAGGTTATCAGCCGACCCTCGGTACTGATGTCGGTGACCTCCAAGAGCGTATTACTTCTACAAAAGAAGGTTCGATCACTTCCATCCAAGCGGTATATGTACCTGCGGATGACTTGACTGACCCCGCGCCTGCAACAACCTTTGCGCACCTCGACGGTACTACTGTACTTTCCCGTGCCTTGGCTTCTAAGGGTATTTATCCTGCGGTAGATCCCCTAGGCTCTACTAGTACAATGCTCCAGCCTGACATCGTTGGCGATGAGCACTATGACACTGCCCGTGCTGTACAGTCTACCCTCCAGCGTTATAAAGAACTTCAAGACATCATCGCGATTCTAGGTCTTGATGAATTGTCTGAAGAAGACCGTCTGACTGTAGACCGTGCTCGTAAGATTGAGCGTTTCTTGTCTCAGCCTTTCTTTGTTGCGGAAGTATTTACTGGTTCTCCGGGTAAGTATGTTTCCCTCGAAGACACAATTGATGGCTTTAAGCGCATCCTTGCTGGTGAACTGGATGATCTGCCTGAGCAAGCGTTCTACCTCGTCGGTAACATTGATGAGGCGATCGCCAAAGGTAAGAAGCTCCAAGAGCAAGGCTAATCGTTAGATTGCTAAGTTTAAGGTCAGTACTTTTGTGTAAAGCAGAGTGCTGACCTTTTACCAATGAGTCGTCCTATTTTTTGAATTATTTTTTTGGAATAATATAAACTAATGGCTTTAAAAGTAAGAGTGATCACGCCAGATCAGACGGTTTTGGATGACAGTGTAGAAGAAGTCATTCTGCCGAGTAGTTCTGGCCAAGTCGGTATTTTATCTGGGCATGCTCCCCTACTAACAGCACTGGAAACAGGTGTTTTACGAGTACGCACAAATGACTGGGAAAATATTGCCATCACCGATGGTTTTGCAGAAGTCGAAGAGAATGAAGTGAAAGTTCTCGTCAATGCAGCAACTAAAGCATCCGACATTGATTTAGAGGAAGCTCGCCAAGTATTCACCGCCGCTCAATCTAAGTTTGAGGGTATGAGCAGCGAATCTGGTAAAGATTATTTTGATGCTCGCCAAGAGTTTAAGCGTGCACGTGCGCGTTTCATGGCCGCTGGTGGCATGGTCTAGGTCTAAGTCTTTGCTTGACGAAGGATTTAGAACTTTAAGAGAAGCTAAAGAAGTATTACTAAATTAATATTAATAAAATCAAAAGGTAGCCATGGGGCTACCTCTTTTTGTTTAATCACACATAAGTTTTTAGTTAACGGAAGAAGCGAGTGAACGCCTAACTAACTACAAATAAAAATTAATCGATTTCAATACCAAGTACATTCATGCCGCACAAAGGAGTCATGACCAATTTTTTTGGGTGGGGCTACGCTTTGCAGGACAAAATAGAATAAATAGTTTGAGTCAATCTAGAATCTAGTTGCTGCCGCTAAATGCTACTTCAGGGAATTTCGCCTGAGCTTCTGCCATGCTGGTCTTCTTGCCGTTTTCTTGCCAGTAGTTAATGACCTCTGTTGCTTGGTTAAGCACATCAATGCGCTCTGCCTCAGAAATCCAATGCTTTGCTTCCATCTCATCTTTAAGCTGTTGCCAAGCATCGTTACGGGGCCAGAAAAAATATGCAGTCAAAGGACTTGTTCCTTTTCCGACTACCTGATCAACGGCGATCGCCACATCTTTATCTAACCAAAGAACCTTTAATAGAAATCTTTCTGCCAATGAAGCCTCCGAACCCAAATAGACAATTGGTTTCAAAAATTTACAGTCTACTATCTTACAATGAAGCGACTGATTTTCAACGGCAATATCGAAATTTGCTAAGGCATTTGGCGAAAGCTATGATCCCTACGGAGATCAAAATTTGTGCTATGTCCCTTTGACAAGGTCATATTATTGGGACGGTGATAGTATAATTATTAGAGTAAAGTAGCAAGCTTTACGAATCACACCTCGATTTAAAGTTCATTGAAGTGGGTCAAGCCCGCTTTTTTTGTTGTCTGTTTGTTTATGGCTCATCCCCTGATTCCCGATATTGTCGCCTGTGCTAAACCAATTGCCGAGAGCTTGGGTTTAGAGGTCGTCGATGTCGTTTTCCAGACTAATAAAAAACCGCCTGTACTCCGGATTGATATTCGTAATTTAGAGCAGGATACAGGTTTGGAAGATTGTGAACAGTTCAGTCGTGCGTTTGATCCTCACCTCGAATCGCAAAATTTGATTCCGGGTGCCTACGTACTGGAGGTGTCGAGTCCCGGCACAACACGCACTCTGAGCTTGGATCGCGAGTTTGTGGCTTTTCGCGGTTTTCCTGTCGTTGTTAAAACCTACGCGCCGTATAAAGACAAAAAAGAATGGCGGGGCAATTTGCAACAGCGGGATGATGAGATGATTCGACTCACCCAGAAAGGCAAGGCGATCGCCATCCCCCGGGAACTCGTTGCCAAGGTTCAGCTAGATGACCAAACCGAATCGTAACCAAGCTCCCCCTGATCACATCAACCACAAAGCCTTTCATTTTTTTCGTTTCTAGTTTTTATTTAGATTAAAATTCTATGTCCCTTGTTAACCTCGCTGGTCTAAGTACGCTCGTTGGTGAAATCAGCGATCGCCATAACCTCCCCCAAACAGCCGTCCAAGACGCCCTTAGTGAAGCATTATTGAAGGGCTATGAACGCTATCGTCGCTCCCAAAACCTCGATCAAGTAGCCCCCTTCCCCGAAGACTATTTTGATAACTTCGAAGTAGAGCTTGATTTAGAAGAAGAAGGCTTTCGGGTACTATCCACAAAATTAATTGTCGAAGAAGTTGAAAATACCGATCACCAAATTGCCCTCGTCGAAGTCCAAGAAGTGGCCACCGAAGCCCAACTAGGAGACTCCGTCATTCTCGATGTCACACCCGAACAAAATGATTTCGGCCGGATGGCAGCGATTCAGACAAAGCAAGTACTATTGCAAAAATTACGGGATCAGCAGCGCAAGCTCGTCCAAGAAGAATTTCAAGAATTAGAAGGAGAAGTACTCCAAGCACGAGTACTACGCTTTGAACGTCATTCGATCATCATGGCAGTCACCAGTGCCTTTGGTCAGCCAGAAACCGAATCCGAGTTGCCTCGCCGTGAGCAGCTTCCCAACGATAACTACCGCGCCAATGCCACCTTTAAGGTGTACCTCAAAAAAGTCAAAGAAGGCTCCCACCGCGGGCCTCAGCTCGTTGTTTCCCGGGCAGCAGCGGATCTTGTGGTTTATCTTTTTGCCAACGAAGTACCAGAAATTGAAGAAGAAATTGTGCGCATTGTCGCCGTGGCAAGGGAAGCCAACCCACCGACTCGTTATGTTGGTCCTCGGACAAAAATTGCTGTAGATACCGTTGAGCGCGACGTTGATCCGGTCGGTGCTTGCATTGGAGCGCGAGGCTCTCGTATTCAAGCAGTCGTTAACGAGCTACGTGGTGAAAAAATCGATGTGATTCGTTGGTCTCCCGACCCTTCCACTTACATTGCCAACGCCCTCAGCCCCGCTAGGGTTGATGGTGTAATTTTGGTGGATGCAGAAGAGCGACAAGCCATTGTGCTTGTTCCGGAAAATCAATTGAGTTTAGCGATTGGTAAAGAAGGGCAAAATGTTCGTTTGGCAGCTCGTCTGACTGGCTGGAAAATTGATATTAAGGACAGTCAAAAATATGAAGAAGAGCAAGCGGCATTGGCTGGCGCAGCGGTAGCAGAGCCCCTCGAAGCAACAGAACCTAACAATATTGACCTTGAGATAGAGAACAAATCTGATACGACTGAACCGAAGGTAATTGAATCTAACACCGAAGAGGAATAGCATTATTAATGGTTCTTCCGTTAGGCGATCGCCCCCCAAAGAAACACATGACTCAAACTAACTATCGCCGTTGTGTCGCCTGTCGCAAATTAGCACCGAAACAATCTTTTTGGCGAGTCGTGAGAGTCTATCCATCCCAAACGGTACAATTAGATCGAGGTATGGGACGTTCAGCCTATCTATGTCCCAACCGAGACTGTCTAACCCTTGCCCAACGAAAACAACGCCTTAGGCGATCACTTAAAAAAAATATACCCACTGAAATCTATCAGCAACTAGCTTTGAGGCTCAACTAAGAAACCCTTAATTGGCGATTGATTAACCATTAATTCCTCTTGAAGACTTTACTCTTACCCTGATTTTTGTACCTTTTATACCTCCTAAAAAACAATCCAACAAAACCTCTCCCTATGACTCAACAGCCCACCCCAATAAAAATTAGGAGGACAGGACATTCCTTTACTAACACCCCCTAACCCCAACCCCCTTTTACACAACTCACAACTATTCAAAAAACACACCTATAGACTCAGGAAAGGACATTATTGAATGAATAACGGCAAAGTTAGAATTTACGAACTCTCGAAGGAGCTGAATCTCGAAAATAAAGATATTTTGGAAATCTGTGAGCATCTTTCTATTGCAGCTAAAAGCCATAGCAGTACCATTACAGAAGACGAAGCTGAAAAAATTCGAGCCAATGCAACAACCGCCACATCAAAAGTTGCCAGCAAGCCGAAACCCCAGCGACCCAAGAAAAAGAAACAAGAAATCTTGTCAATACAATCTACTCCGAAAGACGATACTCAAAAAGCACCAGCCCCAGTAGCCGAGGCTCCGGCAAATGCTAGTGAAGACGATAACTCTTCATCTAGCCGTAAGCTAGAGCGACCGAGATTACAATCTCCTCCCAGTCGTGGTAGTACAACAGCTGCAGCAAAAGTTGTCAAGATGCCAGCAGAGTCTGCTCCTACGGTACAGGCCGTAGAAAATACAGTCGAAGAAGACTCTACCACTACCGCAAAACAAAATATCGTTAAACCTAAACTCGTGGCGCCCCCGTCACGACCAAGTAAAAAAACGACGACAAAACCTTCTAGCGGCTCCAACTCTCGCCCTGATAGCAAGCAAAGTTCAGACAAGACAACGAGTGATGGCGACAAACCCTCTAAAAATTTGCAATTGAAGCCAAAGCCTCAAATTGTCGGGACCGTCAGTCGTAATGCGAAAAAACCGAAGGAAGCAGAGCCAGAACTCACGCCAACAAGTGCCGATGGTGAGTCCGACGATGATGATAGCACCGTATCGGAAGCACTACTCGCACCACCCAAGCGTCCTCAACCAAAACCCAAAAAATCGTTAGGAACTAAGCCTAGTAGTAAACGCAAGAAGTGGGAAGACGAAGAAGAAGAACAGCAAAACGCGCAGAAGAACAAGAACTCAAAACTCAAGCGTCGTCCCCTTGTCATTGATGATGACGATGATGAATTTGAAACAGCTCTCGGTAGCGACAAAGAAGCAACGCCAGTGAGCTTGTCCATTGCACGTCCTCCAAGACCGAAAAAGGCAACGACTAATAAACCTCCCACATCAAAGCCCCGCAAGCCAAGTATGAAAAAAGGTGGTTCTGGTGGTAGTTCTGCGGCTCAGCAGAAAAATCAGAAGCGCGATCGCCCCGATGTGCAGGCTCCTCCAGAGGAAATCACCTTAACGGAGACGATGACTTTGCGGGAAATGGCAGAGGCGCTGCATATTTCAGAGACAGATATTATTCGCCGTCTGTTTACGAAGGGGATCGCTATTAATATCACGCAAACCCTCGATTACGACACTGCCCAAATGGTTGCAGAAGAGTTTGAGGTAACCGTGAATGCTCCAGAGGCGAAATCGGAAGCAACAAAATCTACTGAAATGCTAGATGTTGCCGACTTTGATAACCTTAAGCATCGTCCCCCTGTTGTTACCATCATGGGACACGTTGACCATGGTAAAACAACGCTCCTTGACTCGATTCGTGAGACTAAAGTTGTCCAGGGCGAAGCCGGCGGCATTACCCAGCATATCGGGGCCTACCATGTTGATGTGGAACATAATGGCAAGCCGTCCCAGATCGTTTTCCTCGATACGCCCGGTCACGAAGCCTTTACGGCAATGCGAGCCCGTGGTGCGAGAGTCACCGATATCGCAGTGCTCGTCGTAGCAGCTGATGATGGTGTTCGTCCCCAGACCTTGGAGGCCATTAAGCATGCCCAGGCTGCGCAGGTTCCCATTGTTGTTGCCATTAACAAGATGGATAAGGCAACGGCAGAGCCAGACCGTGTGAAGCAGGAGTTGTCTGAACAGGGTTTATTGCCGGAAGAGTGGGGCGGAGAGACCATTATGGTTCCTGTTAGTGCCTTAACGGGTGACAATCTTGATACTTTGCTCGAAATGCTGCTGCTTGTGTCAGAGATTGAAGAGCTCTCTGCGAATCCAGATCGTTTGGCGAAGGGTACTGTTATTGAGGCTCATCTTGACCGAGCACGGGGCCCTGTGGCATCACTCTTGATTCAGAACGGTACATTACGCGTGGGTGATGTGATTGTTGCGGGTTCTGTCATGGGTAAAATCCGTGCCATGATCGACGACCGTGGTGAGCATGTGGCTGAGGCAACTCCTTCTTTTGCAGTGGAGATTCTTGGTCTTAATGAAGTGCCTGCTGCTGGTGATGAGTTTGATGTCTACAACAATGAGAAAGAGGCGCGGGCGATCGCCGACGAACGAGCGGAAGGCAACCGCCAGTCTCGACTCCAACAGGCCATGTCTTCCCGCCGTGTGAGCTTGAGTAGTCTCTCCGCACAGGCAGAAGAAGGCGAACTCAAGGAACTGAACCTTATTCTCAAAGCAGATGTACAAGGTTCTGTCGAAGCTATCTTGGGATCACTCCAACAGCTTCCCCAAGACGAAGTACAAATTCGTGTCTTGCTCTCTGCTCCCGGCGAGATTAGTGAAACCGATGTAGATCTCGCTGCTGCTAGTGGCGCTGTCATCATTGGCTTTAATACAACCCTCGCACCGGGGGCTAGACAAGCAGCAGAACAAGAAGGTGTTGATATTCGTGAGTACAACGTTATTTATCGTTTCCTCGAAGAAATTCAAGGGGCGATGGAAGGTCTTCTTGATCCTGAAGAGGTTGAGGAGCACCTCGGTCAAGCTGAAGTACGGGCTGTATTCCCCGTTGGTCGTGGCTCCGTTGCTGGTTGCTATGTCCAGTCTGGTAAGGTTGTCCGTAACCGCATGGTACGCGTCAAACGCGGCAATACCGTTGTTTATGAAGGTCCCCTTGATTCTCTGAAGCGGGTTAAAGAAGACGTTCGCGAAGTGAATTCTGGCTATGAATGTGGTATCGGCGTTGATAAATTTAGCACCTGGAAAGAGGGCGATATTATTGAAGCCTTTGAGATGGTGTTTAAGCGTCGTCTGTTAGCCGGTCGTAAAAGCTAGATGGCGATCGCCGCAACATAAACTAGCGAAAAACTAGAAACTCAATGAAAGTCTCTCACTGAATGTGGGGGATTTTTTTCTAACCAGATGAGAAACTTCAATAATGACGTTCACTTCAGGTCTGGTTTCACGATATTATGTGTGGGATAACTTGATAAAAATTAAGCATATTTAAACATATGGATGTTCTTTCTTTAGGCTGGGGCGCAATGCTCGCTCTCTTTGCTTGGTCGATCGCCATGGTTGTTTGGGCTAGAAACGGTTTCTAAAAAATTTCAAAAAAAATTGTGGAAACATACTTTTTAAACTCTCTTTTTCTAGGGGCACTAGTATTATTGCTACTCGTCAGTGGCGGCATTTCCTATCTTACTTTTGTTGAATGGCGCGATCGCCGTCGCCAAGAGCGGGATCGTCGAGGTCAATAGTGACCTAAGTGTGCCCTTTAACAGCAAAATATCATTCCTATTAATCTTGTAATGACATTCCTCCACAACCATTGCGGGGGATTTTTTATGCTTAGTTTTTTTGATGCTGAGCAAGAAATTGGGGCATTATTACATTATCTGTTCGTAATTCTTAGTAAGGAAATGTCCAGTACCTCATCAATCTGTCAAAATTAAAGGAGTTTGTTGACGACACACCTATGGCTATTTCTGAATACGAAATTGATCTCTCTCGCTACATTGAGCATTCGATGCTGCATCCGGCGGCAACGGTGGAACAGGTCAAACATTATTGTCAGCAGGCAGACCAGTGGCGCTTTCCCTGTGTCTGTGTGTATCCAAATATGGTGCGCATTGCTGAGGAAGAATTGCATAATAGTCGTACCCAAGTTTGTACTGTTATCGGGTTTCCCTCCGGTGCCCATACGCGAGCGACAAAACTCTATGAAGCCCAAGAAGCGGTGGACAATGGCGCAACGGAACTCGATGTTGTTCTCAGTCTCGGTTTACTAAAAATGGGTCGGTCTGATGATGTTTACCAAGAAATTGCAGAAATTCGGGAGCTAACCGGGGTCATTGTGAAGGCAGTTTTGGAGACGAGCCTACTGACCGATGACGAAAAATGTTTAGCCGCAGAAATATGCCTAGATGCAGGGGCGGATTACCTCAAAACATCGACTGGTTGGTTTGGGGGGGCGACTACAGATGATGTCAAATTACTGAGTGGCATTACCAAGGGTCGCATTGGGATTAAGGCGGCGGGGGGAATCAAAACCCCAGAACAGGCTCTGAATTTGATTCGGGCTGGGGCAACTCGATTGGGCACGTCGCGGGGTGTCAAAATTATGGAAGAGCGAGACGCGATGGCGGACTAGAATGGCGACTCCCTTTAAGGTGACAGGCATTGTAATTAAGGGTTATCCGCTGGGGGAATCGGATCGCTTGGTGACGATTTTGTCGCCGGAGCTAGGGTTATTAAAGGCGGTGGTGCCGGGAGCGCGGAAGCATCGTTCTCAGTTGCGGGGGCGTACTGAGCTTCTGGTGGTGAATGATTTTCTACTGATTAAAGGGCGATCGCTGAATCGAGTGAGCCAGGCGGAAACATTAACGTCCCACGCAGGGCTGAGCAAGGATTTTGGTAAGTTGGCGGCAGGGCAATATTTAGCAGAATTAGTGGGTTATCTCGGCGTTAGTGACCTGTACCAGACTGAACTTTATAGTCTCCTACTAGAGCATTTGCAGCGCCTAGAGCAATTAGACATTACGCCGGAAAATCGCGTTGTTGAAATTGTGGCGCATCTTACCCAAGCTGTTTTTCATTTGTTGGCGATCGCCGGACTGGCTCCCCAAACCCAACGTTGCAATGTCACCCAAGAGATTATCGACGCAAATTTTGTTGATCCCCGCTGGCGGACAGGTTTTAGCCATAGTCTCGGCGGCGTTTTCCGATTAGATCAACGTCCTGCTAGTCTCAAACTTGACCAACGTTTAACGGCGCTAGAGTTAGAACTTTTACAGGGTTTGGCTGCGGCACAGTTGCCTAATTTTGCGGAGTGGTCGTCAAAAAATACTGTATTTCCTCTCGAAACTGCATGGTTGCGACTAGAGAGGTTGATGCGAGATTACAGTGAATACCACATCGGTAAATCACTCAAAACAGCAACGCTGATCGATACAATCGCGCCGCTATCTTTTTAGACTTCCTTTTAGATTTTTAGGGTGGTTTTGATGCTAAAGAGGGGCGAGAGCTTAAGGCTTGTAATCAACTAAAAGCACGCCATTTACGTCATAGACCTGCACAGGCACATTCGTATTTTTGCTAATCACCTCAAGGGCTTGCTCAAGGGTGGCAATGTGGTCGAGAATGCGGATTTTGGCGTCGCTATTATTAGTCGCGCTGGCTTGAACAGCGGTCTCTTGCACTTCGTTAACGTAGGCGGCCGTCAGTCTGACATTGATATTGCGGGCATCAAGGGTAAAGGTACAAATATTTGGTTCGCCAGCGCAGGTACGGCGTAAATCGTTTTCTGCTTGTCTGAGGCGTGTGTAGAGCTGCAACTGCACTTGGGATGATTCGATGGCTTGGTTAAAGCGGGCGATCGCCGGTTTTGCGAGGGTTGCTTGGTAGGTATCCTCTGGCACTTCTTCCATGTAGCGAATCGCATTACGCCAGTGAAAAGTTGCCTCTTCCCAATTTTCTGCCAGTTCTGCATCCCTCGCCAATTGGGAGATACGGATACCTTGGTTGTAGATATCTCTCGCAAAGGTTTCTTTATCTTGCTGTTCTTTGCTATCGCTCATCTGGGGTACATAACTGCTGATGAGCTCTTGGGCTTCGTCGTAGGCTGTTGTACCTTCCGCCACAGTCTCTAGTTTCTGGACAGCGTTAGCCCATGAGAGATAGGCCTGCTCCCAACTGTCGAGGGATTGAGCGACACCCTGTTGCACCTGGGCAACTTTGGCAGCTTCTTTGGCTTGGGCAAGGATTTCGACAGCTTGCTCCTCCTGGGTAAGGCGTTGGTTAATGGCATTTAAGTTGCGCTCGTAAGCGTCGATTTTGCTTTGGGCGAAGGGATAGAAAAAGTCTTGGGGCGGCACTTGACTCAAGCCGGCGATCGCCGCCTGCCACTGTGTTGCAATTTCCGCCCACTTTTCGGCGGGGAAGGGGGGATTTTGACTCATTTGAGCAGCTTCAGAGGCTTTAAACAAAGAGCTAACCACCTGATCAAGGCTGCCGGAGAGGGCGCGGTATTCCTCTAATCTTCTTTGGGCTTCGGTGTAGCGGGGCGACCAAAAAGGAATGGCTTCAAGTTTTTTGATGGCATCGTCTAGTTGTCCTTGTGCTGTCAGGATCTGTTGGCCTGTGGGATTGCTCTGGAATGTTTTAATGGATTGCTCACTCAGTTTTTCGGCACGACTCATGGTTTCGCAGCGGTCGATTACACAGGGGCGAGTCAACACGTAAAATGCTGTGCCGGAAAAGGCGAGGGCAAGGCAAGCAGCAAAGGCGAGGGTTGCTTTTCCTAAACGGCGATCGCCAACTTCATCTACCTCATCATCATCGTCCTCAAAGCCCTCATCCATTGAGGTAAAACCTTCAAAGCCAAGATCTTCATCTTCCCCATCATATTCATCCATTGCTGCCGCCGGCATTGCAAAATCAGCATCGTCATCTAATGCATTTACTCCGACTTCAGAGTCTTGCTCAAAGGGCGACGCAAATTCCTCAAAGTCTTCATCCGTTTCGTCAAATGATGATTCTGTTGTTGCCTCCAATTCTGCAACACTGGCAGCCTCGGCCGGGGCTTCCGCCTCTATCGGTGTGGGCGCTGCTGTCGCTTCTGCTGTGGGAGGTTTACTTTGTTCTGTCAGGGTATGGAAAGCGTAGGGTTGATTACTGCCCTCAACGCGCAAATACATTAGAACTTGATGTTGGTGGAGAATATCGCCTTCGTAGAGAAATTGGCGAATCGCTCGAAAAACTTTCCGGGGGTAAGGCAAAGCGGGTGCACCATGCTGCACTAGGACAATTAAAATGCCTTCTTTAAAAACGCAGCGCACTTGCATTGGTTGCGTTTGGGATGGTTCCGCATGGAGTCGATTTTGCAGATCCTGCTCAAGGGTATGGAGATTTAGCGAAGATGCGGCATCGGACATGGGACGGAAAGCCTATGGACTCGGAAGTTCACCTGTAAGTAAAGCTTAAAAAAATCGGATTGTCAAAATGGCTTGAAGTTCTTCAAGGTTGGCGATCGCCTCATCGCTATCCTGATGTTTTAAGGGTCTGATTTCCGGCGTAGCAAAGCACTAAATTGATCAACAAACTGGGTTAACACCAAAAAGCAAATCAGTGTGAGCATTACCCCAGCATAATTAAAGCTACTGAGCTGTTCTGTGAGGAGTCGCCCCAAACCACCCGCCCCCACTAAACCGACAATGACTGTTTCCCTTAAGCAAACTTCCCAGCGATAGAAAGTGTAGGCAATGAAGTTCGGTAAGGTTAGCGGCACAACGCCGTAAAGAAAAACAGAGCTAGGAGAACTTCCCAGTTGATCTAAAGCCTCAATGGGTTTGCGGTCTAGGTTTTCGATCACTTCGGTCATTAAGCGCCCTAAAACGCCGAGGTTGTGAATCCCTAGGGCGATCGCCCCCGGCAAGATCCCCGGAAACAGAATAAACAAAATCACCAACGCCCAGATGGGGGCAGGAATACCCCGGCAAATTAATAAAACGAAACGACTAAAATAACGCGCCCCCGGCGCTAAAACTTGGGGTCGAGTCGAATTTGTTTTAAAAATCTCTGCCGCACAAAAAGCAAGGATAAATCCGCCAACACCAGCTAAGGCGATCGCCAAAATTGACATTTCGAGAGTTTGAACACTGAGCCAAAACAAATCAATGAGCATCTCTCGGTTAAATTCAAAACGTTGCAGTTGCGATGTCACTTCTTCCAGAAAAAGACCCGCTTGCCTTGACCATAGCCGTTGCCAGTCCGGGCGAATAAACCAAAAACCCCAACTCACTAATCCCCCCGCGCCGAACATTGTGCCCAGGAGCCAATGCCGTTTTTGGACATTGACT
This sequence comes from [Limnothrix rosea] IAM M-220, assembly GCF_001904615.1. NCBI lineage: Bacteria > Bacillati > Cyanobacteriota > Cyanophyceae > Chroococcales > Geminocystaceae > Picosynechococcus > [Limnothrix rosea] IAM M-220. The sequence continues at coordinate 51,834 of NZ_MRBY01000014.1, read as the reverse complement.
TGGTATCGCTTCGTATTGAGGTCTAGTCGGCTCGTGCAACCAAGCTTTTTTCGCAGGAAGCCACTACTCCAATCCACCACCGCATTGAGCGCAATGAGGGCATAGAAAAGCGTCCAAAGCTGCTCATATCGCAGCGACTGTAAACTTAGGAAAATTTCGTAGCCCAGCCCGCCTGCGCCAATGATACCGAGGACAGCAGCCGAACGCAGCGAACATTCAAAACGATAAAAACCGTAGGACAACAGATTAAACAAAGCTTGGGGCAAGAGGCCATAGAGCATTGCCTGTGCTGGGTGGATGCCAGCGACGACGAGTGTATTAAATCCTTCCTTGGGTGTTTCATCTAAAATTTCTGCAAAAACTTTAGACACAATCGCGCCAAAGGGTAAGGCGATCGCCCCCAACGCCACTAGCGAATCTAACCCCCAAATATTAATCAAGATTAACCCCCACACCAACTCATGAATCGCGCGAGGTACAGCCAACACAGCACGAATACCCTGCCAAATAATTAACGACTGCCGAGGCAAGAGAGATTGCCAAACAACCTTGGCACTGAGCAATCCTCCGACAAACCCAAAACTTAAACTAAAAAATGTGCCACACACCGCATAGGCAAAAGTGGTGAGGGTTGCGGTCGTCACTATCTGGAGAAACTCAGCGCTTAAATCCGGCTGTAAACTTGCCCGTAAAAACCCACCGAGTAAGGCAAAACCACCACCATTGAGCAGCCCATTATTATTTTGAAAAACGTCCCATAGACTAAAGGCGATCGCCGCACCAAAACAGTAATAGCCCCACATCCGCCAAGGCATCTTTTTCGGAGCCGAAAGGGAGATTCTAAACATCAATGGCTAGATAGGGCGAAGAATATGGCAAAATTATCAACAACAAATTATTAAATACCATTAGGAAACGTTCCCATGACTCCTTCTTTAGCAAACTTCTTCTATAGTCTTTTAGCCGGCACTTTAATCGTTGTTATCCCTGCAACCGCATTTCTCATTTTTATTAGCCAGCAGGACAAAATCCAACGTTAATATTCTTCATTTTGCAAATTTCAAAATCTCTGTCGGGTGGATGACGTTGTATCGCTGTCCACCTGTTTTGCTATTGAAGTATCTTAGTATCTTAGAACCGAACTCGTTAGTATAGAAGGTAGAGTCAAGGGAGATCAAACATGGTTAATTTCGGGCTAAATTCCGCCAGTATTTTGGGAATTGCTCTAGCAGCAGCAGGGGCTGCTCTCTATTTTTTGCGTTCGGTACGCCCTGAGCTCTCCCGTGACCACGACATTTTTTTCGCTGCAGTGGGGCTACTCTGTGGCTTTATTTTGTTATTTCAGGGTTGGCGACTCGACCCGATTCTCCAGTTCGGACAATTTTTACTGTCCGGTTCAGCGGTATTTTTTGCGATTGAGTCGATTCGTTTGAGAGGCTTGGCCACAGAACAGGCACGTCGCAGTACGCCCATTGTGGATGACGATCGCCCTGTTAGCCGGGTATATCGCGCGGAGCTAGATCAAATCGAACCCTACCAAACGGAAGATCGCTACGAACGCCGTCTGCGTGGCTATGAAGAACCCCGCCCCAGTCGTAGCCGAGGCTATGAAGAAGAAGCTCAAGCACCAACACCCCGTGCTAGCCGCAGCTCTGTCCCTTCCCGGAATCGTCCACCGCGTTCTCCTAACCGCCGCCCTGCCCGTACCCCAAATCGTCGTCCTTCCCGCCCAGATGACTATGGCTATGATGCCGCTGGTGGTTATGAAGCTGGTGGTGTGACGGATGTTTGGTCTGAAGATGCTTGGGATGAAGGCGATCGCCCGGTGGAAACGCCCCCCACAAACCGCCCCCGTCGTCCTCGCCCTAATGGAGAAGCGCCCCGCCGTCCCCGCCGTCCTCGTCCTGAGCGTTATGATAGTGCTAATGAAGATGTGGCAACCGTTGATTATCAACCGATTAATGGTGTGAGTTTTGAAGGTGATGAAACCCAAGATTGGGATGATCAAGCCCCTGAAACGCCTGAAATAAATGAAGGCGATCGCCGCCCTGAAAATCCTGTCAACTTCGACTACTAAAGCATTACTAAAAGTATCGAATCTATTCTTCTGATCATTGCGTGCTGTGTATAGGCAAATTCCGTTTCAGCTTTGGCTGACTATTTTGATTCTCAGCCTCGGAGGTTGTACCTTCGGGAACGATACCTCAGCACCCACAACCCTCAATAGCCGCTTCCACGATGAACAGCCTGCCCTCAGTGGCGATGGTCGCTGGCTGGCATTTATCTCAAATCGCAACGGTACTAGCGAAGTTTTATTTTATGACCTGACCCAGAAACGCTTCATTTCTCTGCCAAATCTGAACCAAAAAGGCGCGATTCACGAAAGCCCTAGTCTGAGCCGTAGCGCCCGCTATATCGTTTATCTGTCGAGTCCCCAGGGGAAGCCTGATATTATTTTGTATGACCGTGCCACCAAGCGTTCAGATATTTTGACCCAAGGGTATCGCCACTGGGTACGCAATCCGCAAATTAGCCCCGATGGCCGTTATGTCGTATTCGAATCAGCCCGACGGGGACAGTGGGATGTGGAAGTGATGGATCGCGGTGCGGCGATCGAACTGGATATTCCCGACGGCGAAGTGATTACTCCGTAACATTCGTAAATATCACGGGGGATGTCATCCTGCCTATATCGTTCTAGTGGACATTGCGGCTATGTTGATTACGAAATATTTAGTCCCTTGCTGATTGACAGGGAAAAATAACGGAGTACAATGACATATATCTTAATGAATCGTTCATCTTCTGACCGCCGCCGCAAGACAGCCAGAGGACGGAAGTAGGGGACTCCTGAAGGAACGCACATATTGCTTCTGAAAGTCATTGAGCTTTTAAAAAATATGAATCTTTCCCTGTTTGCTCTCGGTATTGCAGTCTGTGCCATTTGTTTGAGCTTCAATACAAAGGAAGAAGTTGTGAAAGTAGCCACGGCCTCTGTTGCTGTATTTACTGGATTTTTGGCTGTGTGTTACGCGCCTTGGATGATTAAGCTTGTGGTTATTGTAGTGCCGCTATTGTTAGACCGGATTAATCATTGGTCGGCGGACACATAGGTTTTTTACGGCGAAGTTTTTTTGTAAAATGTGAGGCGATCGCCCTAGGTGATCTACTTTTGTTTGCAACAATTAAAATAGTCAGCGACAGGGCTTAGAGAGCAACGCAAATGTATGTTGGATCTGACAAAAATTGCTGGGCAACTTCCCGATATGGGGAGGCATCTCCGGCAGCAAGCGAATGATGGTAGGGAACGGGTGGAGCGAGGTATTGCGTTACTCGGTGCGGCTCAGCAGAATTTTCAGCAATTACAAGATCTGTATGCAAGGTGGGGCGATCGCCTAATTTTTAATTGCGCAGTGCCCTTGGAGCCGCTGGATACGCGCGTTATGATTTCTGCGCCGCCAAAAGCCCACACAGTATTTGCGACGGACGGCTCTCAGATCGCCCCTTCCCACCACGAAATTGCCTACTGCTACCTGATTAATGTCGGGCGGATTATGCTGCATTACGGTCAGAGTTTGCATCCATTGCTAGACAATATTCCCGAAGTTTTTTATCGCCCTGAAGATCTCTATGTGTCTCGGAAATGGGGTATTCGCACCGATGAATGGATGGGCTATTGTCGTACAGCATCGGAGGGACAGATGCTTGCAGAGATGGCTTGTAAGTGGGTGTTACCACCGGGTTCCCACGAGCATATTCCGAATGTGGCGATGGTGGATGGTTCACTGGTGTATTGGTTTTTAGAGAATATTCCGCTGGAGGCACGGGAAAGGATTTTAATTCCGGTGTTGGAGGCATGGCAACGGCTGCGGGAAACGAAAATTCCGCTGTTGGGTTACATCAGTTCAACACGCAGTATTGATGCAGTACATTACTTGCGTTTAGCGGCTTGTCCCCATAAAAATCCAGATTGTGCGACCCATTGCCTCGACCAAACTACGGGCGATCGCCGACCAGAATTTCGTGAAACGCTTCCCTGTCAAACCATTGAACCGATTCGCGACAGTACCCTCTGGAACAACCAATTAAAACCGGGAGAACGCAGCGGTATTTGGCAAAGTCAGTCCCGTATTTTGCAGATGTATCCGCCCGAAGATCAAGTTTGTTTTTGTTATATCCATGTCGGTGCAGAAGTTGCTCGTGTTGAGTTTCCCCTGTGGCTAGCGGAAGACGAAAAATTATTGGATCAGACTCTCGGCATTTTGTTAGGTCAGGTGAATAAAGGATTTGGCTATCCAGTGGCGATCGCCGAAGCCCACAATCAAGCCGTTATTCGAGGCGGCGATCGGGCAAGATTTTTCTCATTGCTCGAACAACAAATGGTGAAAGCTGGCCTAAAAAATGTCGGTGTATCCTACAAAGAAACCCGTAAACGCGGTTCTGTTGCTTAGAGATTTCACAAGTATAGTCAAAGCCATCAAAGTTAAGACATCAGATAAACTTTAAAGCCTTATCCTGTAGGGGTTTAACATGTTAAACCCCTACCAGTCTTGCCGACCACGACCATAACAAAAAAATCCCCTCGGAGAATATCTCAAAGGGGAAATATAGTTTTTTCGATTAAGCCTAAAACTTAGGATCTCCTAAATCCCCCTTGTTAAGGGGGGCTTGAGCTTCTTGATCGGTTTAAAGCTTTACTGAAACGACTATCAGTGATTATTTTTCTTTTCGGTCGAAATCACAAAAATTTATTCATACAACCAAGACGTTGTTGCAGGTTCCCAGCTCGCAAGCTCATCTTCGTTAAACCAAAGTGCAATTTCGCTAGCCGCAGTATCAGCGCCGTCGGAACCATGAATCAAATTGCGGCCGATATCCATACCGAAATCGCCACGGATTGTGCCGGGTGCTGCCTCAATGGGATTCGTTGCACCGATGAGCGTACGCGCGGCAGAAATAACATTCTTGCCTTCCCAAACCATTGCCACAACAGGAGAGGAAGTGATAAAGGAAACAAGGCTACCAAAGAAAGGTCTTTCCTTGTGAACACCATAATGCTCTTCTGCAAGCTCCTTAGATACGGACACAAGCTTGAGACCGACAAGCTTAAAACCCTTTGCCTCAAAGCGAGCAATGACATTCCCAGCCAAGCCGCGCTGTACGCCGTCGGGCTTCACCATTACAAAAGTACGTTCCACAATATTCTCCTTATGACAGTTACGAAAGCCACAAGCCAGATTATCACAAGTCTTTACATTCGCTACGCTCCCGACAAAATCAATTTGATATGGCGATCTAGAAAAAAAGGATCCATTTCTGAAAGCCTAATTTTTTTCGGTAATCATTAACGTTATTTTTAATATTAAAAATCTGTGTCAAGCCGCAGTTAGGGTCTATTCTTATAGATTTAAGATGACTTTTTAATCAAAACTTGGGCGATCGCCTACTCTTCAAAAAAACAAACTTGAAACCAACCTATCAAATGGTAGGTGCTTTATGTATGGAAAGTAAAACAGCCACTAAAATACTTGACGTTGCCCAAGATATTGTCCGTAATCGAGGCTATAGCGCCTTTAGTTATGCCGATATTGCCGAGGAAGTCGGTATTCGCAAGGCCAGTATCCACTATCACTTTGCCTCTAAAGACAATCTAGTGCGATCGCTAGTTAAACGATATCGCAAAAATATGGGTCGAGATTGCGCTTGGATTGCAGCCTCATCGACACGTTTTGACGTTCAGCTGATGCAATTTACTGGTTTATACCGCCATGGCCTCGACAAAAATCAAATTTGTCTATGTGCCATGCTGTCAGCCGATTTTGCTGTTTTACCAGAAGCGACCCAAGCGGAAATCCAGTTATTTTTTCAAGAAGCAGAGGCTTGGCTTGTTGAGCTTTTACAGAAAGGTTGTAACGCTGGTTTGTGGGAATGTTCCTCTTCGGTGCAGGTCGAAGCAAAGGGGTTAATTGCACTATTGCAAGGCGCACAACTGATTGCCCGCTCTTCAAACAATCCCTTTGAAACCTTTGATCAAATTATTGAGCCACTCTTGGGTGCTAAATTTTCCATGGAATTTTAAATATTGATGGTGCTCAACTGTACGCTAATTTCGTTAATGTATGAAAATTAATGCCGACTTAAACCAGCGAGCTGTTATTGAAACCGAACAGTTAGATTGGCAAGCGTCCCCAATGGGAGGTGTGCAAAGGCGCATGTTAGATCGAGATGGCGCAGAAGTCGCGCGGGCAACTTCTTTAGTGAAATATGCACCGGGTAGTCATTTTTCTGCCCATACCCACGGTGGCGGTGAGGAGTTTTTTGTTCTAGAAGGTATCTTTTCCGATGAGCATGGCGATTATCCTCCGGGAACCTATGGGCGCAATCCCGTTGGCTCTAGCCATACTCCCTTTAGCGAAGCGGGCTGTACTATTTTCGTTAAGCTTTGGCAAATGTCGCCTGAAGATGATCAACAAAAAGTCATTGATACTAATGCAGAACATTGGTTGCCGGGAATGGTGAGGGGGTTGAGCGTACTGCCACTCCATGCCCATGGCACTGAAAGTGTGGCTCTTGTGAAATGGGAGTCGGGCACAAAATTTCAAACCCATCGCCATTGGGGAGGTGAAGAAATTTTCGTCCTAGAAGGAACTTTTGCTGACGAACAAGGCGTTTATCCTCAAGGTACTTGGCTACGGAATCCGCCCAATAGTATTCACACACCTTTTAGTGACGAAGGTTGCCTTATCTATGTCAAAACAGGGCATTTATCCTAATCGGTTGATGACATCAAATAATTTGTAGGTATTTTGTTATGGCAACGATCAATGTTTCATCCAACGGCACACGCTATGGTCAAAACGTTTCTGTTCGTGATTTTCAATTTGTTGCTGATGAACCCTCAAGCATTGGTGGTGATGATCGCGGGGCGACTCCCATGGAATATGTTTTGGCGGGTTTGGGGGCTTGCAAAGCCATTACGATCAGGATGTATGCGGAGCGTAGGGGGTGGTCTCTGGATACTGTCGATGTCCAGATAAATTATGAACGGTCTTCTGCTAAGGAAAAACCTTTTGTGCAAGCACAACTCATATTTTCGGGGGATTTAGATGAAGCTCAGAGGGCACGGCTCAAGGAGATCGGCGATCGTTGTCCAGTCCATCGTTTTTTATCTGAGCAACTCACCATAGAAACAACTATTGATCATCCTTGACATTTTCAAGTGCTAACAAGCTTGGTGACTTTTGAGCCATTCGTAATCTTGATCTTGGCTTTTTTGATTTTTTTTAGGTGAAATCAGAATTTGATAGCCAGATGCTTTTTTGCACTTCTGAAAATAGATGCGCATTAAATTAATGTGAGGGACACGACATTCTGTCCATTTTTTATCTGTCGCTCTAACTTTTGTCGGTGAATAGGGATGACCGTCATAAATATCTTTAATGGCTTTAATGAGTTTGACGAGATTTTCTGGCTGTGAAGCTAGTACGGCTACAGAATCTCGTAGTAAGGTTATATCTGGAAATAAGGTTTGTAAAAGCTCAGTAATTTGATCGATTGTCCAACTGGAAGAGTCGCCAGTCTCATCGTTTTGCGCAGTTTTTGCAATGCGATTTTGCTTGAGAGTAAATAGCTCCACCTTAAGCTGCTCAAGATTGATGGCAAGGATTTTATTTTGTGCTTGTAGGGCTTGGATTTCTACGTCTTTGCTGTCAATGAGACTTTGCTGGTGTTTTTCTAAGGATTCGAGGATTTCGTCAATGTCTTGATTGTTTTCGCGGAGTTTTTTCTGGTGAGCGTGGTTTAGTTCTTTTTCTTTTTCAAGCTGTGTCAGAACATTTTCTTTTTCGGCTGTTTGCTGATGGATTTGTTGTTGGAGCTTTTCGATTTCAGCGATGTAGCGGGCTTGCTGTTCGCTAATAAGTTCGCCGTGGGATTTGACTTTTTGTTGAAATTCTTCGGCGTAGGTTTCTTGTTGGTTGGAGAAATATCTTTTGAGTTTGGCGACTTCTTTTTTGTGGAGTGTTTTGAGGATGGCAAATGAGCCAATGCCACCAAAGAATACGCCTACAAATAAAGATAAGTCCATTGGGATTCTTGCAACCTATTGCCAACTGCGCTGTTATTTCTAATTTAGCTTAGTGTTATGGAAAATTACCGCCCTGTAGAACCGAACCCGTCCGAACCTCTGGTGGTATTTGAAAGTTCGGTGACTTCAATGATGTTGGCCTGAACAATATTGGCCATGACCATTTGGGCAACTCTCATGCCGGGTGTGACTTGGAATGTTTCAGAGCCGTGGTTGATGAGAATAATCCCGATTTCGCCGCGATAGTTGGCATCTATTGTGCCGGGGGTATTGAGTACTGTGATGCTGTGTTTGAGGGCTAGTCCGCTACGGGGACGGATTTGTAGTTCTGTTGTGAGGGGGATTTCGGCGGCTAGTCCTGTTTTGATGAGGGCGGTGGTCTGGGGGGCGATCGCCATGGCTTCAATGGCGTGTAAGTCTATGCCTGCGTCGCCTTGGTGTTGGTACTGGGGAATGATGGCATCGGGGTGGAGTTTACGGAGACGGAGATCCATGGAAAAAAGGAAGAATGGTTAAGGGTGGGATTTAAGGGTGGGTTGTTTGGAGACGATGTTTTAGTTTTTGGGGGTTGCCTTGTTCAACGACGCGACCATCTTCTAGTAGGAAAGCGCCATCGCTGTAGTCTAGTTCGTCGAGGCGGTGGGTCACCCAGAGGGCGGTCATGCCTCGTTCTTTGACGAGGTTGCGGACTTGCCGTACAAGGTCGAGTTGGGTATCGCCGTCTAGTAAGGCGGTCGGTTCGTCGAGGAGTAGTACTTCGCAATGGCGGGCGATCGCCCCGGCAATCGCTACTCGTTGTTTCTGTCCACCGCTGAGGGCATAGATTGGACGGCGGGCAAAGGCTTCTAAGCCGACTGCTGTCAGGGCTTCGGAAACCCGTTCTTTGGTGGCTTGCATTGATAATTTTTCGGCGACTAATCCAAACGCAACATCAGCGCCTACTGTGGGCATCACCAGCTGATGGTCGGGATTTTGGAAGACAAAGCCGAGGGGTTGGGTAAGTTTTACTGCCCCAGAGGTTGGTTGGAGGAGCCCGGCGAGGATGCGAAGTAAGGTGGATTTACCGCTGCCATTAGCGCCGAGGAGCATCCAAAATTCACCTTTGGGAACGTCGAGATTGCAATGGTCAAGGATTTTGCGGTCGGATTGCCAACTAAAGTTGAGATTCTGAACGGCGATCGCCGGCATAGTCATGGGCTAGAAAGAAAAATAAATAAAAAAAGAGACCTACCATCCGTAAGCCTCCCAAAGCAAAGCTAGAAACCTATTCGGCATTTTGGGTTGCAAAGAAGCCCGGTGTCCGACCAGAAGCGGCTGCACCACTACGTTTGTTGAGAATGACTGCACTGATCTGATCACTTACAAACGCTACTTTTTTGTCTTCATCCTTTTCGCAAGTGAGTTCGACAATCGTTGCGGGGTCTGCTTTCATGGCCTCTAGTACAGATTGGTACAGTGCTTTGGCTGCCTCTTCCTCTTTACGTTGGACGGAAACTGGCATGGGGCTATATTTCAGTGTGAGATCGAGACTATACATTCACATTCAGGGAATTATGTTGCTTGTTTTATCTTAAACGTTTTCTGAGACCTAAAACTTTCTCGATCCATTTGCCTATCGTTTATCTGACCGTTATCTGACCGTCGATGGTTGTCCCTAGAGACTTGTGAGCCCATTAGGGTTGGATAGATTCGGCGATCGCCTTAATGCGCCGTAATTGCGCCTGCATATCTTTTTTAGTCAGGCGAGCCGCAAACAGATGGAACCCCCAGCGGATCATAGGATTAGGAATGTCAAACTGAAAACGATTGATCAATTGTGTACCCGTTTCATTAGGGACACATTCCCAGCGATCCCGCCCCCGGAAAAAACCAGAAAACTGCCAGACGATTAAGCCCGGTTCCCGCTCCACCACTTGATTATTGAGCACCAGATTAACAAGGGGAATCCTGAGCCAAAAACGACTGCGACTCTCTAAAGCCGTACTCCACTCTTGGCCGACAGGCTCACAGCGCAACATCGGATTGAGCCAACGGTGCATGGTCGGTAAATCCGTAAAACATTGTTCAATGCAAGTCGCACTTGCCCGAACTTGGATTGATTGCTCAAAAACTTCCATGAATGTTCTGTACTTACCTTTTGAGGTTGATTTTCCTTAAGTTACGACAAAAAATATAGCGAATTCTGGATATTTTAGACTTTTGACGGGTGAATAATGTTCTGCTTCTTTGTAAGGTTATGGTTGTGACAAAACTACGTAGGTATATCTATGGACTCTTGTCATAATTTTTTAAATTGAACACTCGAATTTTGAGTTTAGAAACGATGTCACAGTTGATTGAATCCCTTTCTCTTGTGCCAACATCGATCCCCTATCACCCGTTGATTGCGTTGCAAGCCCTGCCAGATGAGTTGAAAAATCTCCTTGGCATGGACGCTATTAACATCGTGAAGGCGATCGCCATTTTGGTGGTTGGTTGGATCGTGGCACTTATTGTCAAATCTATTATTCAAGGATTACTCAGTCGAACAGAAATCGACAATAAAATCGCTGCCTGGGTGACTGGTGCAGACGAAAAAACAGATCTTCCCATTGAAAAATGGGTTGCCGGTACGACCTTTTGGTTGGTGATTTTATTCACCATTGTTGCTGCCCTTGAGACGTTGCAACTCGATGCTGTATATACGCCTCTCAATGAGCTATTAAGCGAAGTTACTAATTTTGTGCCCCAGCTTTTTGGTGCAGCATTGTGGCTTGGTGTGGCTTGGCTGATTGCAACCATTGTCAGGTTAATCGTGATTAAAGGTCTTGGCTCCTTCGATCTCGATAAGCGTCTCAACCAAGAAATGGTTGACCTCGATGGTGATGGTCAGGAAGACCTTGGTGTTACTGAAACTATCGGTAATGCGCTTTATTGGTTTGTTTTCTTTTTCTTCCTCACGCCAATTCTGGAAACCCTTGGCCTAGAGAGCACCCTTGCGCCACTTCAGGGTTTGGTGGATGAAGTTCTCCTGATCTTGCCTGACCTGTTTGCGGCCGTTCTGATCGGCGTTGTGGGCTGGTTTATTGCTCAGATTGTCCGTCGTTTGGTGACTAATGTCCTGAAAGCGACTGGTGTGGATAGCTTCGGTGCAAAGATGGGTCTCACGGGTACTGACGGTCGTCAGTCTCTTTCTTGGATCCTCGGTACGATTGCTTATATTTTAGTGTTGATCCCTGTGGCGATTTCTGCGTTAGAGGTTGCTCAGATTGAGGCCATTGCAACGCCGGCGATCGCCATGTTGGATCAAGTATTGATGCTGTTACCGAAAATTCTCGGTGCATCGATTATCCTGACCTTTGCCTATGTTGTTGGTGATTATGTGTCTGAGTTGGTGACCAATGTCCTAACGGGTTTTGGTTTTGACAATGTCCTCACTTGGCTTGGTCTTGACGGTATGATTGGCGCAACGCCTGCCGATGGTGAAGCAGGTAAACCCGCTAAAACACCTTCCCAGGTGATGGGTACGGTGTCCCTCGTTGTTATTCTTTTGATCGCGACCCTTACGGCGGTTGATGTCCTTGAAATTGAGGCATTAACTTCTGTGGTCGGTATTATTTTGGCGATCGCCGGTCAAGTTTTAGTGGCGTTGTTGATCTTTGCCTTAGGTCTATACTTCTCCAATATTTCCTACCGTGCTCTCTCCTCCTCCGGCTCCCGTCAGTCCAAGATTCTTGGTCAGGCCGCTCGTATCATTATCCTCACCCTTGTTGGTGCAATGGCGCTGGAGCAAATGGGCATCGCAACGAATATTGTCAATCTTGCCTTCGGTCTCCTCGCTGGTGGTATCGCTGTGGCGATCGCCATTGCCTTTGGCCTTGGCGGTAAAGAAATTGCTGGTGAGCAGGTTCGTAACTGGTTGGATTCCATGAAAGATGACAACACCACTCCTCCCTCTCCACCCACGTACTAGTCACGTATTTAATCCAGAAATTTGTTCTAAAACCTATCGTGATTTCTCAAAAAGACAATTCAAGCTAGAACAGTACTTTTTCTAAATAAAATTATTTGAGACTAAAAGGGACATGGCCATCGCTGTGTCTCTTTTTATTGACCCTTGATCGATTCATCTCCCATGGATGGGCTTCGACCAATATTTGACCATAACTAAATGAGCTAAAAAAATAACATTCCCTTAACTTCACGATTAATGAACTATGTAAATCTCAGAGAAATTCCCTGAAACACAGAGGTAAAGCATTCCAGAAAACTGTCACTAAGTATTCCTCCTTGTCATAGGATAGCTACACCGAAAGGAATCAACTTGGTCAATCATTTAGGCTCATAATTCCTTTTGTCCACCTGCCAAAAAATAAAAAATAGCTTGTTAAATTGTTGTATTTAACATTCGCAAGAGCTGATCATTTGAGGCTTTAACCTAGCCCGATTTCAACCTTAAAATCATGGGATAATGCAACGAGATAAACAACCTAGTCAAAAAAAGCGACTCCCTTCACACCGCGAAGAAGTGGCATTTCCCGCCCATAATCCCCTAACGCTCAGGGCTTGTCCGTTTCAAACTCCCCACAATCGACGACAGCGATTTTTGCTATGGGGCAATGCTACCCAACCGATTACCAATATCGAAGTTGAGCCCGAACTGTCGAGTCGTTATCAAATTCCCGCCGCTGCAAGCTTACCGATTCAAACTCCATTTCGTTTAAAGATTCTTCACTTTAATGATCTCCACGGACGGATGAGCCATCTAACGGAGATGGGCTGTTCGCCAATTTTTTCCCGTATTGTTTCCCGTTATAAACACCAGTGGCAAAAATACTATGACAATCCCCAGGGGGGCGTAATGCTCCTTTCGGCAGGGGACGATATGGTGGGGACACCCTTCGATATTTTGATGGCAAACCAAAATCATCCCTATGAGCTGTATCAAGAGCTTGGGGTGGATGTGGCGACATTGGGCAACCATGATCTTGATTTAGGGACACACACTCTCAGTCAAATTATTGGCCGTGCCCAGAATTTTCCTGTTTTGTCTGCCAATCTCTACGTCCCGGCTCCCCTAAAGTCGCAAGTTCATCCTGCGGCTTTGATCGATATCAAAGGGGTGCGTGTCGGCATTATTGGGTTAACGACGACGGCACAAATGAAAAGTGCGGAAGCGAAATTACTCCAGTTTGCGGATCCGGTGGATGTGGTTAATAATTTGCTGCCTGTGTTGCGTCCCTACTGCCATGTGCTGATTATTTTGAGTCACCTCGGCTATGATCTGCACGCGACGAGCGCTACGGTGGAAGGGTATGGCGATCGCCAACTCGCAGAAGCTTTACCCTATGGGGCAGTTGATGCGATTATCGGTGGTCACACCCACCATGTTTTAAATGAAACGGGGCTAAATCATAAAAATATCGTCAATGGCATTCCGATCATGCAGGCCGGAGCCATGGGGCGTTTCATCGGAGAAGTGACCCTAACCTTACAGAGTCAGCACACCGTCACCGTGACCAATGCCAAACTGACGACGACGGCTGATCTACCCATTGATCAACCCTTTGAAACCAATTACGTTGAGCCTGTGGTGCAGTCCCTGAAGCACAAATTAAATCAGTCCCTTGGTATCGTCGAGCCCCATCCGGATTTAGGCATTGATGCGGTCTTAAATGATTTTGCAAGTCGGGAGTTGGCGATCGCCAACTTTGTCACAGCAGGCCTGCTAACCCAAGTAAAAGCCCAAGGCTATGGCGTTGATCTGGCAATGACCGATGCCGCAATTCTTAAAACAGGTTTACCAAAAGGCACATTAACCTACGCCGACTGGTTTGCCCTGATGCCCTATGCCGACACCCTTACACTATTTCAGCTGACAGGAGAACAACTATGGCAATTTCTATTAGACAATGCCCGCCGCGCCAACCGTCCCGGTGAACCCCATCTTGAGCGAGGGTTTATTCAATTCAGTACGCAAATTCGCTACACCATCCACCTCGGTGCAGACCGCCATAGCACTAGCATTTCAGATGTTTGGGTCGGCAACCATCCCCTCCAAGATCAGTTAGGAAAAACCTTGACGATCGTCAGCCATAGCTTCTTAAGGCAAACGGCGCTTCCGTGGGAACATCTCAGTGCATTAGAAGGTTTCGCACCTGTGAAATTAGATAACTTACCGACCAAAGACACAAATTTGTTATTGCGAGAGACACTCGCGACTTATGTGAAAAAGCAAGGAGGCATTGCAGCCGCTGGTGGTCTCCTCACCGATAATCGTCTCCAGATCCGAGACTGAGCCTCCAGAACCAAGGCCGATTTCTGGCAAGTTTTCCGCGCCATTGGTCAATCTATCCCTTAATGGCATCACTATTGTGGTCGCGATACCTGCTTTTAAATTTATTAAGTATCATGACTACCGATCAAAAAAAGAGAAATATGTTGAGTGGAGCCGGCGAGGCTCGGATATTACGTTACGATGACATGATTCAAGAAAAATTTAGTATCGAGTCGCTGTGGAAATCGTTTTTTTCTCTGGAATTCCCTTCTTCCCAAAGCACACCACTGGTGGAGCGCAACAGAGCTTGGGAAAGGTGGTGCGATATTTAGGGCAATTAGGCCATCGCGTCCGCATTCTCAGTTCTGCCCGTGCTAATTGCCATGAGCCTTTTACCTTGGCGGAAGGTGTCGAAGTTCTCCCCATTTTGCCCGTACAGCACTTCCCCGAAATTTGTAATACTACTCCCTACAATCTGACCCATCTCATTCTCGATACCCAAGAGATTTTGGCTACTGCTGATGTGCTCTACATACTTGATGCGGTGTTGCCGTTTCACTTTTTGTACGAAAAGATCCCCACAGTGATTTCGTTTCGCAACTTTATTTACTCTGATACGTTGGGGAATGGCTTAAATTTCCGTCGTGATCATCTGTTGCTAAATTCTAACTACATGCGTGACTGTGCGGTGGATACGATGTCTATTTTCTGCCCCCAGATCACGGAACGTATGACGGTCATTCCCAATGGCTTTGATTTGGATCTGTTGCAGCCTGTTGATCCGCAGCCCCTTGCTCGTCGATTTGGCATTCCGGATGATGTGATTCCTTTGCTCTATCCCCATCGGCCTGACCCCCGTAAGGGCATTTACAATGTTTTGGATGTTTTGGCTTTATATCGACAACGTCATGGTAAGCAGGGCGATCGCCTGCGGTTGTTGATTCCTAAGTGGCATGATGGTGCGTCGGAAAATGATTCGGACACCTATGATCTGATTTTGCCCTATGCCCAAGAGCGCGGCATTGATGACTTGTTAATTTTTCATCCTTGGTTAGAAAGTAAGGATTTACCGGCCTACTTTAGTTTGGGACGGGTGACTTTCTGTTTGGGCACATTCCCTGAGACGTTTGGTAATGTCCATATGGAATCTTTAGCCTGTGGAACGCCGCCAATTTTGACGAGGGTGGCGGCCTACCGCTCTAGCTTGCCGGAGTCGATTGTTGCCAAGGTTGATCCGGGAGATGCCGATGCGGCGGTGGATGCCCTAGAGAGATTGTTACAAGATCCTCCTGATCCTGACATTGGTCGTCAGTATATCCGCGAGCATTACAATCAGCAGCAAATGGTGGAAGACCATGACACAGTGCTCACTCAAACGCGCTGCCTCAAGCCTTTGCCGGAAAGGGCTGCTCCTCCTTGGCATGCTGCGGATCGGTTGGCTGTTCCGGCTTGGTGTTATCGGGGGACTCAGGGTTATTACAATGATTATCTTGATGGCTATGTGCAAAATGAGGTGTTGCAGCAGTTGTTGCAATGTTCGAATCTTGATAGCCAACATTCTCTGACTGTGGAGCAGGCGGAATCGGCCAGTGGTTTAAGTCGTCAGCAGTTAGATAGTTTGGTGAGGGCGGGTTTATTGGTTCGGCGATCGCGGGCAGATTTTGTCTAGCGAAATTCTGTGTTTGGCGTAATTTCAATCACATAGCCTGTCATGGTGACATGGTGACGGGAAGATTACCCTAGTCCACCAGTTTTGGTGAGAGCAATGCAAATATTGCCAAAATCCCCTTGTCTCTAAAATCTCAGATGAAAAATAAATTTTTAGTCAAAGCCTTAGGGGCAAACAGGCTGATGCCTTATCTATTAGATTTTGTTTAAAATCACTTTACAGGAGTTGATTAAATTATTTAGAGCTTTATGCGATACCGTCGTTTTGGTCGAACTGAACTGCCAATGCCCGTCTTTTCTTGTGGCGGTATGCGATATCAATTTAAGTGGCAGGATCAGCCTCCCGCCAATATTCCTGACGAAAATCAAAAAAATCTTGTGGCGGTGATTCGGCGATCGCTGGAACTTGGCATTAACCACATCGAAACGGCGAGGGGCTATGGCACCTCAGAAATGCAGTTGGGGTGGGTCTTGTCCCAATTTCCCCGCGAGGAGATGATTATCCAAACAAAAGGTGCTCCAAAGGCTAATCCTGAGGAGTTTCGGGCGCAAATAGAAAAATCTCTAAATTATTTACAGCTCGATTACATTGATCTTTTTGGTATTCACGGCATTAATACCCAAGAGCAATATGACTATACGTTTCGTAAGGGTGGTTGTTTAGAAGTTGTGCGGGACTTTCAACGGGAAGGACGCATTCGTCATGTGGGTTTCTCGACCCATGGCGCGACGGACATGATTGTCAAAACCATTGAAACGGGGGAGCTTGATTATGTCAATCTCCATTGGTATTGGATTAATCAGGATAATTGGGAGGCTGTTCAGGCGGCGACGCGTCACGATATGGGCGTGTTTATTATTAGTCCGTCGGATAAGGGGGGGCATCTCTATGATCCGCCACAGATATTAAGGGATCTCTGTGAGCCTCTACATCCCATGGTGTTTAATGATTTATTTTGTTTATCCCACCCGCAGGTACATACTTTGAGTTTGGGGGCGGCACGTCCGAGCGATTTTGATGAGCACCTCAAGGTTTTGCCCTTGCTCGATAAAGCGGATGAAATTTTGCCGGATATTTTGGCGCGTTTAGAAAATCGGGCGATCGCCACCCTTGGGGAAGACTGGGTAAAGACGTGGAAAGTCGGCTTACCGCGTTATGAACACACGCCGGGTCATATCAATATTCCGACTATTCTTTGGCTAAGAAATCTGGCGATCGCCTACGACATGATTGAGTATGGGCAAGCACGTTATAACCTCATGGGCAATGGTAGTCACTGGTTTCCGGGATATAAAGCCGATAGATTGGCGGAGCATGATATTACCAACGCCATTCGTCTCAGTCCCCACCGCGACAAAATTCCCCAAGCGCTCAAAGAAGCAGATGAATTGTTAGGGGCATCAGAAGTAAAGCGTCTCTCTCAAAGTTAGGATTTGGGGGAATTGCATGGCTCCTAAAAAAGTTTATCCATGAAGAAATTTGAATTTAATTGAGAAATAAACCTCGCGTAAAAGGAAGGGGAATTTTGTTTTCCACGAACGATATCTCGAATAGTGTGTTGCTGAAGTGCCTGCCTCCATTCCTAACGAATAGGCAACCATAAAACTGCGCTGTAAATGAAAATGATCGGAGACAATAATTGCCGAATTTAGATTATTTTCGACCATCATCTTTTGCGCTTCAATCAAATTTTGTGGGGTCGTTTTTGACTGTTCTTCAAAGAAGATATGATGACGAGGAATTTGTTGTTGCTCTGCATAGACTGCTCCTACTTCACCTTCGGAAAGGCGATCGCCATCCCCTAGTCCTCCGGTAAAAATGAGATTACGGACAATTTTCCGGTGATACAGATCCACACCATGCTGAATGCGAGCTTCAAAAACGGGCGTGGGTACTGACACATCAACCGCAGCACCGAGCACGATGGCGCAATCATAGGTTCCCTGGTAATTATCTTGTGGGTAGGTGGCAATCCTCACACCAGAAGAAACTGCAATAACGATGACCCCACTGATCAGAAAGAGCAATGCCCGCGAAACAAGTGCAAGTTGTTTACTAGTTTGTAATCTTAAAAATGCGTTTTTCACTGTTTAACGCCACCCATACTCTAATATTTTTCCTGCAAAATCTTCACAAGCTAGAGCTGATTTTCCCTAAATGAAAGTAACGCTTATTTCTGTGACCTAAAATAAGTTATTCATCGCCGCATTTATTATGGGTCTTGTTGCTAGAAATGATATTGATAATCTGTTAAATAATAGTCTGTTACATTGGCGATCGCCTTTCTCAGGCTAGGGACTTCCTCACCATAGAAATCGATCTATATATCAATTAAAAGCTTTTTCCATTTAAAAAAAAACTAATAATATGAAATGTGCCACAAATCGACATGCCACAAATCGATGTGCCACAAATTAGAAAGTTTCTGGTGTAACGTTAGTTGCCGCTGTCGATGGTGAGCCGTGATAACGCAGAGTCATAATTGTGATGTCATCAGATTGGGGCATTTGCTGCGTAAAATGCTTAACGCGATTGCCTAAAATCCCAACAATATCCGTCGAGGCAATGGCTGTGGGTAGTTCATCTAAAATATTAATGACGCGCTCTTCCATAAAAAACTGACCATCGCGATCCCGCGCCTCCGTCACACCGTCGGTATACATCACCAGCAAATCACCGCTGTTTAGAGTCAATTCTGCTAGCTCATATTCCGCCTCCTCAAAAATACCTAAAAGCATACCGTCAGGGATTGGAATCATCTGGGGAGTTTCATTCACCCGTTTGAGGAAAGGACGATTGTGACCACCATGAACGTAGGTTAATTTACCAGTTTTGACATCGAGAATACCGAAAAAGATCGTCACAAATAGACAATTGATATTACTCTCACAAAGTTGACGATTAATAGATGAAAAAATTGAAGCGAGGTTTTCATCTTGAATATTTAACCGCGCAATACTGGCACGCAAAATGGTGACGGCGCGAATCATAAATAGGGCGGCCGGAATCCCTTTACCAGACACATCCCCGATCGCCAAACCCACTGTATTTTCATCGATGGGAAATGTATCAAAAAAATCACCGCCCACTTCCCGGGCTGGTTCGATACTGGCGGCAACATCAATCTGGGGATATTGGGCTAAGAGGGGTTTTTCTTGGGGCAAAATATTGGATTGAATTTGCGCTGCGGCTTTTAAATCCCGCTCAATCTGCTCAAATCTCAGGCGTTCTTCGAGGGTTTTAATGGCCACTTTATCGAGGCGACGCATCCGGCTAGACAGGCCTGTGAGTAAACTTTTGACCACCTCTGGCCAAGACATGAGCTCGTCCCAAAAGATGCTTTCTGGAATGCTTAGCAGACGGCATTCTGTGGCGGCGACCACATAGGCAGAAACGGGCATATTCTCAATGATGGACATTTCGCCAATGCATTCACCAACCGGAATCCGAAAACCCATATCGGGATTTAACACCGCATCTTCCCGTTCGGCGAGGTACACCATGAGATGACCTGACAGCAAAATGTAGAGGGTGTGGTTTTCTTGGCCGGGTTCGGTAATGCTAGAACCGGCGGGAAAGACTTGGATAGAACATTTTTGAATTAGGTCTTTTAGTAAGGTTGGCTGGACTCCCTGAAATAATTCGCAGCTGGCGATCGCCTCCCAGTCATGATGGGATTCACTCAGCTTTAATACGGCATCATTAGGGGAAGAGTCAGACATTAAGCAAAGAAATTGTTATAGGAAAAGACCTTTGCGCATTAGTTTAGATGATCTTGTGGACTTTTCCCGTTTATGGTCTTTAAAGTCTTAGGATTTTTTCTTGTCTGGATGGATGTTTGATACTCTCTGGGCTGAGTTGAGTCAGATAAATCCTTCTTGCCCTACTGAATAAACCGCCTGTGCTGTCTTGATCTTGCCGAAATTAGAGGGTTGAGAAATATGCCTTTGAGGCTTTGGGTTCAGGCACCATGGTGGCGGCACCTTCTTGCCAATCGACGGGGCAAACTTCGTCACGATGGGTTTGCACATGTTGCACTGCTTTGAGGATACGCAGGGTTTCGTCAAGACTGCGCCCAAAGGAAAAGTTGTTGATGGTGATGTGCTGCACGATGCCTTCACCGTCAATAATAAATAAACCTCTGAGGGCAATGCCTGCTTCGGTTTCGAGGACACCATATTGTTCGCTAATGGTCTTGCTGAGGTCGGAGATTAGGGGGAAAGTGAGCTCGCCAACGCCTCCTTCTTTGCGGTCGGTTTGAATCCAGGCGAGGTGGGCAAATTCGCTATCAACGGATACGCCTAAAATCTCGGTGTTAAGTTCGGCAAATTCTTGGTGGCGATCGCTGAAGGCTGCAACTTCAGTGGGACAGACAAAGGTGAAGTCGAGGGGGTAGAAAAATAAAACGACGTATTGACCGCGATAATCGGAGAGTTTGATTGTTTTAAATTCTTCTTCAAATACCGCCGTAGCTGTAAAGTCCGGCGCGAGTTGTCCCACTTGTACCACCATTCATCTTTCCTTGAGAGCAGCGTTTTATTCACGGTATCACAATGGTGGAAAACCCATGTCTTTCTGGGGTAAGAGGAAAGATTTTACAAGTTTGTTAGGAGTGACCATGCTTGGAAGGGTTTCCCTTGGAGGAGGGCAGAGACTCCGGCGATCGCCTGAAATTCTGGGACATCGGGCGCAAGTTGTAAGGCTTGTTGGATAGCTGTTTCGGCGGCTTTTGGTTGAAATTTATAGAGATTTACAAAGGCAATATAGGCAGGGACAAAGGGATTTTCGGGTTCTAGTTCCCGCAATGCTTCAAGGGTGGCGAGGGTTTCGGTGGGTTCCTCTTGGAGGGCATGGGCAAGGACTTTGGCGTAATACCAATCGCGAATTTGCGGAGAATTCGTTTGGGCTTTGCTCAGACGGAAACCTAAGGTCTGCTCCAGTTGTTTAAGGTAATTTTGTTCGGGGTCGTATTGATTGAGGCGGGCAATATGGGCAAAGAGTGGGTCTAAACCGTCAATGCCAACGCCTAGCTGGGGGGCGATCGCCCGTTCTTGGCTAAGCCAGTCTAACTCGACAAGTTGCAGGGGTGTGAGGGTTGTTTCAGGGGGAGCGGCTTGGATGGTGATGGAGGTCGTCGGCTGAATGATCGGAGTTGTTTGTCCGGTGTTGGGGTCGAGGTAAATCGCCTGTAGATTATAGGTTCCCGCCGGAAAGTCTGCCGGGGCAAGCATCGCGGTTTTTTCGATCACCTTAAAACGATCATCCCGTTCTGCCGTTGCTAAACGCCCGTCGTAGAGTGTCCCAAACCCGATGGCATGGTCGTGGATCCAAAAACGCTGGCCATTACTCCAGGTCAGTAGAACTAAACCATTTTTTAGATCATCCCAATTGCCAGACCAGTTGTAGGTGATGGGAATCGGCTGGCCGGCGATCGCCCCATCGGGGACATCGACTAAATCTAATTGCAGCGGTTGTTTGACCCCATCAAAATGAGCAACAGTGACGAGGGAGCGTTGCCGCTGGTAAAGGGTTAGTTCTGTCTTATCGGGCAGTGGCCAAGTATTTTGGACATAAAAATCAGGATTGTTTTTTAGTTGTTCAGCTAGTTCTAGTTGCGGTTGTTTTGCGTTAGCGTTATTACCGGTTTTTGTGAGCAGTAAATCAAAACCGATGGCATCTTGGGCGACCATTTCTGGGCGATCGCCCAGTTCCCGACCATAAACTTGAAATTTCCGCAGCGCCCCAAAATAGTTGATATTGTTATGATTTAGCCAAAATAAACTGGGAATAACGCCAATATTGCTACGGGTATAGGGGTGGGTGCGAACCACATTGTCGATCACTTCAGGCTGGGGATAATTATTGGTGTCGGCCGCATATTTGGGCGGCAAGATAGTACTTAAAATCGGTAACGGAAACAGTCGCCCGACCGCTAAAACCACCACACAGACAAATGTTAGCCAGCGTACAAAGAGCCAGCGTCCCCGCCATTGCGTTAAACCATAGCCAAGAAAAATTCCCACAATGGGCAGATAGGGCATGATGTAGCGTGGATCTTTGTTGTACAGCGCTGAAAACATTAGATAAGACCCGACAAAATAGACCCCAAGCCATGTGAGACTTTCTTTTTCCGGTAAAACGTAGGTTTCTGTGCGGCGGGGGAAGCGTTTCCCAAAATGGAGACATAACCCGACAATCGGCACAATGAGCCATAGCCACGACACCGCCCTCGGTAAATCTTGCCAATAGTAAATCCACGCTTGAATCGTGTTTAATGCCGGATCACCTTCATTGGCCGCAGCGGTGACATTCGCCCGCTCATAGGTACTAAACAGATAAATAAAATTCGTGCTGTACCAACCGCCCCAAAATAAAGCTGAAACGAAGGCACTACAAAAAAGTTGTAAAATTCGTTCCCATTGCCGTCGCCAAATACTGGTTCCCGCTGACCACAGTAAGGGCACAAATAGGAAGAACATACAGGTTTGTTTGGTCATGAGGGCAATGCCTAGACAACAGCCAAAGGCTAAAATCCAGAGCCATTGGGAGCTACGCTTTTCTGAAAAATACCAATGGGTGAGGCAGGCAAAGCTTAAAACGGTGACGCTCGTCAGGGCAATGTCGGTAATGAAATGGAGGCGATAGTAAACAAAGCGGGGCATTAATAGGGCGATCGCCGCTGCCCACCGCCCGACAATGGGATTAAATAAACGTTTGCCGATACTATAGGTCGCCCAGAGGGTGATGGCACTAAAAATCCAGTTCACCATCAGGGCATTATCACTGCCTTTGCCGAAAATCAATTGAAACGGTACGGCTAAAAGATAGGTGAGGGGCGGAAATTTATTGGAGACTTGCCAAAAATCTCGCCATCCTGAAAATTGAAAAATTGCCGCCATATAGTTCAGGCTGCCTGTTAAATGATTCGCTTCGTCCCACCCCGGCATACTTTGATCAAGATTGAGCCACAGGCGATCGCCGAGATTGATGCCGAGCCACAGCAAAACGAGAAATAAAATTTCAAACCAAGTGGATTGATTCTGATGGGCGGAATGGGAATTGGACAACTATCGTGGCTCCGATTATTTAACAAGGCAATAGTTGCAATGTATCGGAAAAGATTGTCCATGGGAAGACTACTTTAGCCGGTGACCTACGGGCAAAATTCTTAAAATAGTGCCTATTTTTTATGGGTTAGTTGGGCGATCGCCACGACGGCTTAACACATTCAAACCCAGCAAAAATAGATTTGGTAAAATCGCCGCAGGGGTTGGGACAGCTTGGGGAGCAACATTACCGTAGCGGACATTATCGATACTGCCATATTGCAAAAATGTGGATCCTGCATCATCAGAGAATTGCACACTATCAAAATCCCCGTCGGTGGCAATCACACCAAAAAAGCCACTCCCCCCAGCTAAACCAAATGTAAAAATCTGACCGCCAACCATGAGTTCTAATGTATCGCCGTTGCTATCGGTATTAGCCCAGTCAAAACCAAAGGCATTAATGCTATCTGCAAAGTTAAAAGCGGCGGCTGTATCTGAGTTGCGGGACTGCAGGCGTAAAAAATTTGAGCCGTCAATATTACCTGCTGTACTACCGTCCACAATGCGGCTCCAAGTCATATTGGACGCGATCGCAAAGTCATCTAAAACATGATTTTTCTTATCGCTCAAAGTTGCATCATTAAAAGTTTCTGTCGCTAGGCTGGTGGCGATCGCCGTAAATTCAGATTCGTTTGTAAATGTCTTAAGGGTCAATGCCTGAGCAGGTGTCGCGCTAAAGCCCAAGACAACAACACCGCAGGCAGACAAAACAAACTGGTTAGAAACTTTCATAAATTCAACAGTAGAGCATACTTAAGTGTCTGATTTTACCTTAGAAAAAATCCCCAAAAACCCCATATGCGCAATCTTTACTGACATTTCATAAATCATAGAGTCGGTGTAATGCTCGAATTTCTGCCTTGAGGCGATCGCCGACAGCATCGGGGCTAATAATTTTGCAATCTTTGCCATAACGAAGCACTTCACGAATAAACCAAAAGGTACTACTAATATTGCGGACAACTCTGCGTGTTTTAGGCAATTCTGGATGCCAATCGTTTTCGATGTCGGTAACTTTTCCTTCATAGCCAAAGGCTAATCCACTATATAAATGGAGTTCTACGGGAATAAAATCGAGCTGCGATCGCCATTTGTGGTTTAGAGAGATAGTGGCAGAATCTTGAATTCGGTCTAGCCTTAGGCTCCAGTTGTGTTGTAGTTCAGGTAAGTCAAAATTGTCCTCGGTTTCCGTCGCCCAGCAATCGAGATATTCGCGTTTCTCGTGGGTGACAATCTGGGCATGATGAATAGAAAAGGTAAATTCTCTCTCCCTTGCATCGCGATAAAAAAGTTGGAAGGGTTGCTGACGGTGAATATAGCTATCGATGCGTTGTCGCCAAGGGGATGTGGGTTGCTGAAGAAATTTTTCGATCTTTTGCTTTAGGGCAACGTTTTTTAATTCCCCGCGCTCCACCATTAACTCCGCAAGGGCGATCGCCTCCTCTGTTTGCCCTCGATCAATGAGAAATGTACGTATTTTCTCCAAAGTGTTAATACGTTCTGCCTGCCAGTTATTATTAGGCGCAATTTTCAGTTCCCGCTTGGCAATTTGCTTAATCAGCTTAGAAATATTTGGGCGATCGCCCCACTCACAGCCAAACTCTAGAGCCAGCTTTTCTAGCTCTGCCTTTTCCCGTTCCAGAAGCGACAACGTAACAGATTGACCTTTACGACCCATATTTGTACGTACACTCTCGCATTTTTTGTACTTTCACCTTTAATTTTTGCAGCTAGAATAGATATCAACAAGGATTTACGTACACTTTCTCTAACGATGACTGACTATTCTATTAAGCTCAAACCTGTGTTCTCAGCTCCGGCTGACAGTCTGCCGCGAGGAGTGAAATTACCAGATGGTTGGTCGTCATTGTCTTGGCATCAAAAAGAAACATTAGATGCTCTAAATAATCCTGAAGTCGACGTGGTTTTGAACGTGGCGATGACGGGAGATGGTAAAAGTTTAGCGGCATATTTAAAGCCATTGACCCAGAAATTGTATTCTGTGATTTCTCTTTATCCAACAAATGAGTTAGCGCGAGATCAAGAATTACAAATTCAGAAGTATATAGAGCTATTTCAACCTAAATTCAAACCGAGATATACACGTTTAAGTGGTGAATTACTAGAGGTTTATGCAGAGAATGAAGGTTTAAAAAAAGGGGCGGCGATCGCCACCCGTACAGGGCAGTCCGAAATATTAATGAGTAACCCTGATATTTTCCATTATCTGCACCGTGGTGCTTACTTAACGCCTCTAGATAATCGAGATAAACTTTGGGGCAGAATTAATCAAGATTTTGGGTTGTTCATATTTGATGAATTTCACATCTTCTCTGCACCTCAAGTATCCAGTGTGTTGAATACAATGCTCTTAATTCGTACAACCCAGAGCATTAATAAAAAATTTCTTTTCTTATCCGCTACACCTGACGAAGAATTTATTGAGCGATTAAAAAAAGCTGGATTTAACTGTCATGTTATCAACCCGGAAAAGGAGCATAAATACCAGTTTCCCGTGACGAAAAATGAGCAAAAAGAATTACTCAAACAGAATTGGCGTAAAGTAGTTAGCGATATTGATCTCAAGTTTATTCCTTTAGAATCTACTAGCCGCTCATCAGAAATATGGCTGAAGGACAATGCCGAAATAATTTTAGAACAATTTACTAAAACACCGAGTAAGGGAGCAATCATTCTCAACTCTGTCGCTGCGGTTAAGAGATTAGTTCGTTTTTTTCAAGATTTTTTAGAACCCCATGGATTTACGGTGGGGGAAAATACAGGTCTTACAAGTAGTGAAACAAAGAAAAAGTCATTATCTACAGATTTAGTGATTGGTACTAGCACTATTGATGTGGGGGTGGATTTTAAAATTAATTTTCTGTTCTTCGAGTCCGCAGATTCTGGTAACTTCATTCAGCGTCTTGGGCGTTTGGGAAGGCATGAGAGTTATCAGAAAAATGGAGAAACCATTGAGTTTTATTCCTTTACAGCTTTTGCTTTAGTGCCAAATTTCTTTGTGGAGCGATTATTTGAAAAAGATGATGCCTCTTTGATACTAAATAAGTCGTATGAACGTCCATTTTTTTACGAAGTAATTAAGGCAGAATATCGCAATATTAATGATTTTTTGGGTTATTACAAGCAATGGGGAGGGTTTCAATCTTTCAAGCTTTTCTTAGATCTCAATCAGAAAACAATTGCTCAAACTTATGCTGAAAGTAAAAAAGTATTTGTTGCATTAGCTGAAGATGTTTTTGATATGTCTCTATCGCGAGTGGCTGGAAAATGGAAATATTTTGAATATCAATGGCGTGATTTATCGGGGAAGAAAGGCAATCCCATCGCTGAAGAAGCTTGTAGTTTTCGAGGTTCTAGTGATTTGCAATGTGGCTTATATGATCTGACAGAACAAAATGAGCAGTTTCGGTTTAAGACCTATGGTTTGCCCGGTATTCTCAGTAATCTTGAAATTGAACCAATGACTGAGGCGGAATTTCGGCGATCGCTGGATCAGACTATTCAGCAAACGGGTCAGCCTATTGCCAAGGGTCGTTTTAATTATTGTCTGGCGTTTATGAAGTTGATGCGTTATCGGGATGAGCGACTAGATTGGAAGTTTACCTATAACGGTGATTTGCAGGATTTGATCAATCGTTGGGAAGTTCAGGTGCTGGCGGGATTTGAGATTTGGCAGCCGGATAATCGTTGGATTTCTGCCATCAATAAGCGTCTATCGAAGCAGGGAATGGTCGCCTATCTTTTGCCGCGTCCGGTTTCTGAGGTTAGGGCACGTTTGAGGTTACCGATGCATTTCCAGATTTATCCGATCTGCGATCGCCATAGTTTTCATGACCCAAAAGCACCTTACTCGATAGCTTTCGGGCAAAGTGCTCTGTTAATCGATACGCTCGCATACTGCTTCAAGCAAGATGGAGGTAAAGCCTTGATTTTTTAAGTTGGCTCAATTTCACTTTAATATTTTCAACCTTAAACCATGTCTCAAAAAAATAACTGTACAGAAATTGATCTCGATAATCTTGACTCTAATGATTTTGGGTTAGATGAGGGCGGCGATCGCCAGCTTGAACCACAGCAACGAGAGCTATTAACCCTCAAGCTTTTGCGCAAGGCGATCCAAGATTCCAACCAAGATGATCCAGTGATGGCAGATTTTGCTGAGATTGTTTTACCAAAATTGTTGCAAGTTGCTATCGGTGTCACAGCCAAAGGCGGTAAGTTTTTTGATGAAATTGATGCAAAAAATATAGCCGAGGGAAAAGCAAAAGTTCGTCGCGATAATGCCGCCGATCAATCCTTAAATACTCATTTATTGAATGGTTTATTCCCAGCCAATCAAATCGAAAAACGCTTAGAAAAGCTCGATACGACAATTGGTCGCTATATCGAAGACTTTGAAAGACGATTAACCATTTCGGGGTTTATCCTCCATGATTTTGAGAAATTCCCTGACGTTCCCCAAGATTGCCGAAAGCTTGATATTCAGCAGCAGAAGGAAATCATCACCCAGAAAATTCTGGAATTAGATCTAAATAAATTTATCGATCTAAACAATCCAGAAGGCTACAGAGAATACCTTGATGATCTGACTGTTTTAATCTGTAATGCCCAAAGACGTTGGGACACTAATTGGAATTTTTCGGAGTACGGTCTACATCCACAAATTCCCACTAAACTATTAAGGCAACTAGCAGATTTAACTTGTCTAGCTGATTCCTTTGCTTCGATTATTAAGCATCCCCAAGATGCTACAAAAACGAAATTTAAAGAGTTAATGCATGGTTTGAGTGACGGGCAACTGAGCCTGACTTATCATCACCTTGCTGAAAACCGTGGTGTTTTAACCAATGTTGTTAACAATGCGGTGATGGATCTGCATACTAGCCTAAATACAGAAGATGAAATTTTCTATGAACCATTACTGTATTTACCGACTGGGGTAATCTATCTCAAAAGTAGAAATGCTCCAGATATTCCGACAGATGGGTTAGGCGATCGCGTTGTAAAAAAAATCAAAAATCTTTGCTTTAAACAACTAAAAGCTAGACAAACGGGATTTAGTCGTGATGGCAAGGGCATGAAATATGCCGATTATTACAATCTCTTTTGTGATGAGCGGGGCTTGATGGATATTGCTCTCGATGCAACCTTAAAAATCTTGCATAGTGGGAAAAAATCTGTTGCTCCTGCCCGCACTGAAAAACTACAAAATTTCCAAGGATTAGGGGTTTTATCAGCTCACGATGATCTTCAACTTAAAGAAGATATCCGGATGGATCAACTCGCTGAATTTGGAGATACAATTTGCCGAAAAATTTGGGGAGAAAAATACAAGGAATTAGAAAAGCTCTATAAACAAAGAATACGTGATCGCAAGAAAAAGAAAACCCTTGCAGAATTACCAGAACCACAATTACCACCGGAAGAAGTCATTCTAAAAGTTGCCGAATTTTGGAATTTAGCAGAATATATTCCTCAGCTTCGACAGATTCAAGATATTAATAAATCTCTTAAAGAGAATAAGCTCAAGGGTAATACAGGTGGTGTTCCCTACGAATGGTATTACCTTGCTACTAAGTATCTAGAAGCGAATCCCGGTTTAGAAAATATTCGAGAAGTGGCAGAACAACTCATTACATTTGTCGCTGATTTAATCGAACCGATTATTGAACAATATTCCGTTGATGATGGTTGGCAAGATATCCGCGAATGGGTTAGACGAGTGGTGATGTTGCCGCAACAGGAAATGGCATCGAATGCAGAACAGATTGAAATTTTCTTACAAGAACTCAATGCTTATCAAGCTGCGAAAAAGTCTGGGCGAGGGAAAGAAATTATTTGCTCTATTTCTAATTCCCCCTACTCTGTGACTGAGCAAATGGAATCTGCTGTTTTATTTACGCCGCAGGTTTATACCAATAAACAGCATTTAGGGGGGTCTAACGCCAAACGTAATATTTCCAGTATTTCGGGGATTGAGATGATGCTCCGGCAGATCTTGATGAATCAGACCCAAGCTGTTGGTAAACGCTTTGAAGATGGAAAATATCGCTATCTATATTTCTATCCGACCTATTACTTCACTCCAGAAACTAACAATTTTTTGCGGCAAGCTTATCAGGCGATCGCCCAGACCCGTTTTGATACTGGACTCAGAAATCATTTTATTAGCAAAGAAGGTGAAATTGACCTAAGCAAAGCAAATTATCAGTCCGTTGATTTTCTTCTGATGGATGAAAACATTCAGGCTAAACAAAAACTACCAGAAAAAGATCCAAATTATCGAAAAGATCGCACCTTTAAGCTTTCGTATCCAGATGATCAGCCCCTCACTTTTTACTTTATTGCTTTACCGCCGGGGCGAGATCCGACAGATACCGAATCTTGGGTGATGCCCACATGGTTAGCCTTTGTGATGCCGATGATTTTGGATGTTAAAACCGTTGTTTCAGAGTCGCCTATTCCACCCTTTACTGATGGCACGGAATTTGAAGAGACTGTTTTTCTTGATAGTGCTCCCCAAGCCTTCCGAGTCCTGACTGGAGTAGATCGATTCCGTCTTGATTACATCCTAGAAGGGTGGCGCGATGGAAGTGGTCGGGCATATCCATCACCGCTAAAAGCGTTAACCGCAGCCTATGCCATTCATCTCGATGTAAATCCAAAACGCGGTAAGGGAGGCTATGACGCGAATTGGGGAAAATTAACAGAGCTTGCCAAAGACTTTCAGTCTAGTCCCCTCAATGTGTTTAGTTATCTCAGTAAATGGAGGAGAGGAAAAGAAGCGGAATCACCGCCGATCAGCAAAATCAAACTTTATGCAGAGCATTTTTATCCCTGTTTTGATCCCTATTACAACTCTATCGACCAGAAGGAGAAATCACCTTTGAACCATCCTCAAAAGCTCACTGAACTATACCGAGAGTTCTATCGCGCAAATAAATCCTACAACCCGAAAGCAAATGCTGTTTTAAAACCCATTGATGTGGCAGCTCAGGCAATTCTCAACGCAGATAATTGCTTAATGGATAGTGAAACATTGGTCGCTGTCGCGGCGGCAGAAGTCTCTAAACTCATGGATCGCGTTCATTCTTCTACGGCTGAAGGTCGTTGGGTATTGAGCGACCGAGAGGCTGAACGACAAAAAGTACTTGAATTTGCCAAGTATTTTGTCATGGATGTTTTTGAAGGAGGATTTAAAGGCGATCGCGCCCGTCTTGCAGGCAAACAACTGAACCTAATTCGTGATACCTGTGAGTTTCTTTATCGTCTTGAGCAGGATAAAGAAAATCAAGAACGAAAAGCAGCAAAAGAAGCTCAAGAAAACGAGTAACAATTTTTTCTCATCTCGCCTTTTATTTTTCTTACACATTTCAGGAACTTAATTATGTCTTTACTCAAATCCATTAATTCCAAGTTTTTTCATGCAGAAATCCCTAGTAAGCCTATGGGAAAATATGCTCACTTTCTAACGGTTCGCGTGACAGAATCATATCCACTCTTTCAAACTGACGGGGAGCTTAATAAAGCCAGAGTAACCGCAGGTGTTGCAGATAAAAGTTTGATTAGTCGCTTGGCAATGTTTAAACGCAAACAATCTACTCCAGAACGTTTAGTGGGTCGAGAACTGTTGCGAAACTACGAATTCATGACTGCTGAAGAGTGTGAATACAATGAAAGTTTTGCGATGAATAATCCTGATTGTGTTGTGTATGGTTTTGCCATTGGTGATTCTGGTTCAGAGAAATCAAAAGTGGTCGTAGATACGGCTTTTTCCATAACTCCTTTCGATGAATCTCACGAAACATTTACTCTAAATGCCCCCTATGAAAGCGGCACAATGAGTAAACAAGGTGCTGTTACAAGCCGGATTAATCAGCAGGATCACATTCGTCCTCAGGTCTTCTTTCCCAGCATTGTTACCCTCAAAGACCCGACAGAAGCGACATTTCTGTATGTGATGAATAACATTTTGCGGACTCGTCACTATGGTGCACAAACTACTCGCACGGGACGTTTACGGAATGAATTAATTGGTGTCGTTTTTGCTGATGGTGAGATTGTTAGTAATTTGCGTTGGACTCAGGCTATTTATGATCTGATGATCGCTGGAGGCAAACTTAATCCTCCTGATCCACTCCAAGAAGAAGATGTGATCACCGCAGCAAAAGAGGCGATCGCCCAACTGATGTCAGAAGAATTCATTGTGCACACCGATCTAATTGGTGAAGATTTTCAAGCACTCTTAAGCGAGATGAAAACATTAACAGCGAGTGAGGAAGGGATACGTTCTATTCTCACAGCAGCAGATCAACAAGCAAAAAGTTACTACCAGACCTATATCGAAAAACCAAAATCATCTAGTAAGAAAAAATAAAGAGGTGAAATCAGATGACTATCATTTACCATTGCACTTTGGAACTTCATGATAGTCTCTATTTCGCTACTCGTGAAATTGGGAGACTTTATGAAACCGAACCTGTCGTACACAACTATGCCCTCGCCTATATTTTAGGATTTGTCGATAGTCCTAAGTACAATACAGTTGTCGCAAAAGAAGAAGACTCTTACCGCTATTTTTGTGCTGAACAAATCCCCAAATATGAGCAACAGCTAACGCCCCTTAATCAGCAAGGTATTTACATTACGCCAGCAAAATCAATCAGGCATACCTCAGTTTTAAATACATGGAAATATGCCGATAATCATTACCATGTAAAGATGAAGCCTACTTCTAAAAATATCCCAAGCTTTGGTCGTACAAAAGAGATTGCTCCCGAAAGTGAATTTAATTTTTTTGTGATTGCTCAGTCTAAATTAGATTTTCCGAAATGGGTACGAATGGGGAAATGGGCATCTAAAGCAGAGCTGAAAACCAAGATTCTAGAAATTGATAAACATTATTCAGAGCAAGAATTTACATTTTCTTATTTACTGAATCCTTTGGATGTCATGACCCAAAATCAAGTATTAAGTTTTGACACAATTAACATGCCGCCTGTTAGTTTATTGCAAAATATTCGGATGATTGGTGACTATTTTTCGTTTAAGAATTTGCCTAAACAGATGCAAGGTTTAAAGCTACCTAGCAAGATGTCTTATCAATTCACCTCTTGAGTTTATGCCCTACAGTTTAATCATTAATTTTGTGCCGCGATCGCCCCTTTTAAAAACCCATTTAAACGGTCGTAATCTTCATGCTTTATTTCTCGATTTAGTCAGTTCCGTTGATAAAGAATTAGGAACCTCTTTACACCAGCAGCAAAGCGAAAAAGCTTTTACCCTTAGCCCTGTGCAGATCAAGCTTAATCGTAAACTTTTGCAGTGGAGCTATAGAAAGGCGATCGCCGCCGGAACCCCTTGTTGGTGGCGGGTTACATTACTGGATGACAGTCTATTCGGAAAACTTGCCCATCTCTGGCTAAACGTTAATCGTCAGGAACCATGGCAACTCGGCTCGGCTCGGCTCGATATTGTCAGTATTCTTTCTAATCCCCAGCCCCAACAGCCATGGGCAAATTTTATTTCCTATGAAAAGCTCTATGAACAAGCCCTTGATGGAACAGATAGTCAAACATCTCAAGCGGCGAAAAAAATAAACTTTAGATTTTGCACACCCACAGCATTTAGAAAATCAAAATATGATGTTTCATTGCCTGACCGAGACTTGATTTTTCGTAGTTTACTTAAACGATGGAATCAATATAGTCAAAATCCCTTTGAATTTACAGAGACTATTTTTGAATCTATCTATCCTAGTTTCTTCAATATTAAAACTGAAATAGTTGGTGATAAGCGCAGTAAATTTATCGGCTGTATGGGTGATATCAGCTTCAGTATTTTAGGTGATGTTGATCCTCAAATTATTAAACAAATTAATACCTTAGCCAACTTTTCTTTCTACGCAGGAGTAGGGCGTAAAACACCGATGGGCATGGGACAAGTGAACAGGTATCAGTGAACAGGTACCAGGTATCAGGTATCAGTGAACAGGTATCAGTTTTTAGTGAAAAGGAAACAGTAAATGAAGCATTATGGATGAAGGTCTACAGAAGAAAAGTTTGTCTTATCAGAAGGCTTATCAGTTTGCGATTCGGGTAGTGAATGCTTACCGGTATTTAACAGAAGAGAAAAAAGAATATGTTTTATCGAAGCAATTTTTAAGAAGTGGAACATCTATTGGAGCGAATTGTGCAGAAGCTCAAGGTGCAATTTCAGACAATGACTTCTCCGCAAAGATTTCAATTGCATATAAAGAATCCCTTGAAACTAAATATTGGATATCTCTTTTAAAAGACACAAGTTACTTCGAAGAGAAAGCAGCTGATAGCCTTTTTCAAGACGTAGATGAGATTAGTGAAATCCTATTCTCAATCCTCAAAAAAACATGCATAAATCGCACTTGAACTTACACTCCGTCTGATACCTGTTCACTGATACCTGTTCACTGATACCTGATATGGATAATTACTTACCGCTTGCATATTTAAACGCTTGGGAATATTGCCAAAGACGTTTTTATTTTGAATATGTCCTTGGAGAAATGGAAATTAATGACCATATTATTCGTGGCACTCATCTCCATCGCAATATTAATGAAGCTGGCACATCAACTGAAGGAGATACTCGGATTCATCGACAACAATGGGTTTGGAGCGATCGCCTAAAAGTTAAAGGCATTATCGATGCAGTCGAAGAAACCGATGGTTTATTAATTCCCCTCGAATACAAAAAAGGAAAAATGGGGAAACATTTAAACGACCATTTTCAGCTTTGTGCGGCGGCATTATGCCTCGAAGAAAAAACAGGTCAAGAAATTCCCTACGGCGAAATCTTTTATTACGGTAATCGTCGTCGCCAACAAGTTGAATTTACCCAAACACTCCGTAACCTGACCGAACAAGCAATCATGGCAGCACATCTCGCAGGCGATCGCCCTATGCCTTTGCCATTAAAAAATCAAAAAAAATGTAAAGACTGTAGCCTGAAGCGGCTTTGTTTACCGAAAGAAATTAAACAGTTAACAGTTAACAGTTAACAGTTAACAGTTATCAGGGAGCAGCTAACAGTGAATACTTAATGACTCTTAAATCTCGAAGATGATTTATAAAATGGAGAACCCTTAAATGGAAAGCAACTTAGAAAAAGAAAGTATTGCCTATAGTAAGGCTTATCAATTTGCAATTCGCATTGTGAATGCATATAGATATTTGATAGATGAAAAAAAAGAGTACATTTTATCGAAGCAGTTTTTAAGAAGTGGTACATCCATTGGGGCCAATCTCGCTGAAGCTCAAGGTGCAATTTCTACCAATGATTTTTCAGCAAAAGTCTCTATTGCTTATAAAGAGTGCCTAGAAACAAAATACTGGATATCTCTTCTCAAGGACACAGGATACTTTCAAATCAAAGCAGCAGAAAGCCTTTTTAAAGACGCTGATGAAATTGCAAAAATTCTTTTTTCTATTCTTAAGAAAACCCGCATAAATTCCAAATCCTGACAGCAGACAAATAAAAACTACTAACTGCTCACTGATAACTGTTCACTGATAACTGTTCACTGACAACTGTTCACTGATAACTGTTCACTGACATGACTACTTTATATTTGACTCAGCCCGATGCCGTATTGAGCAAAAAACATGAAGCTTTTAACATTGCCTTAAAACAAGAAGATGGCAACTGGAAAAAGCAATCTATTCCCGCCCAAATCTTAGAAGATATTGTCTTACTAGGATATCCCAGTGTCACAGGGGAAGCCCTAGGATATGCCCTCGAACTCGGTTTACCCGTGCATTATTTATCTCGATTTGGGAAATACGTCGGCTCGGCTTTACCTAATGAATCCCGCAATGGTCAGTTACGATTAGCTCAATTTCGTGCCCATGAAGATCCTAATCAACGCTTAGAAATTGTGAAATCTATTGTTAGAGGAAAAATTCACAATCAATACAATTTACTTTATCGCCGTGGGCAAAAAGAAAATCCCCTTAAAGGCCGTGAAAAACTCGTTTTACAAAAACATTCTATCGATGAAGTACGTGGTGTCGAAGGATTAGCCGCGAGGGAATATTTCGCTTGCTGGCAAGATATGCTTGGCAAAGATTGGGAATTTACTGGGCGTTTCCGTCGCCCTCCCACCGATCCTGTCAATGCCCTACTCAGCTTTGGTTATGGCTTATTACGCACTCAATTAACCGCCGCCGCTCACATTGCCGGACTCGATCCCTACATCGGTTTTCTCCACGAAACTACCAGAGGACAGCCCGCCATGGTACTAGATCTAATGGAAGAGTTTCGCTCATTGGTTGCCGACAGCGTCGTGCTTACTGTTCTAAAACAAAAAGAAATCAAGCCTAAAGATTTTACTGAAAGCCTAGGGGCTTATCGCCTCAAAGATGATGCTTGCAAAGTCTTTTTGTCGGCCTTTGATCGCAAACTTTCTTCAGAATTTAAGCACCCAACCTTTAAATACAAATGCACCTATCGCCGTGCCATTGAACTACAAGCGAGACTATTAGCCCGCCACCTTCAAGAAGGCATCATTTATGAACCACTAATCATTAGATAAAAGGGAAATAGTAATACTTTTCAGATATCTCAGCATTATTTTTTTCTACTGATACCTGATAACTGATAACTGATACCTGATACCTAAAATGACTAAATTATTGTATCTTGTAATCTACGATTTGCCTTCTACAAAAGCGGGTGATAAGCGTCGTAAAAGATTGTTTGATTTGTTATCAGGTTATGGTAGGTGGAAACAATTTAGTGTCTTTGAATGTTTTCTCACAGCAAAGCAATTTGCCCAGCTACAAACCACTATCGAAAAGTTAATTAAACCCGATGAAGATGCTGTCTGTATTTATGTTCTCGATGCTACTGCTGTCAAAAAGGCGATCGCCTATGGCACAACAAAACCTGAAGAGCCTGGTAGTATTATTCTCTAAAGTTCCTCTAAAATTAAATTGGCAAACCTATAGCGAGGTCAAAAACCCTAGAGGCTTTGCCAAAATCTCCAGAACCTTGATAAATCAATACTTTTCGCGGATATGGAACAGGCTATCTTTGTGGCGATCGCTGCAAATTCAAGCTAGAATCTTCTGGTTCGCCAAAAATATCGATCAAGCCCAACCATATCAACAGATCTAGACAACAGTCTTTCGATCTATCAAATCCCGATCACGGGACTGAAACCAGGCACGTTGCAATTCCCCCTCGAAGATTACCGAGACTTTCGATCTATCAAATCCCGATCACGGGACTGAAACAATTTATTTAGACGATACTCAAGTTGTCGACGAAACTTTCGATCTATCAAATCCCGATCACGGGACTGAAACACAAGGGAGCCGATGGTCGCATTAAACGCCGCAGACTTTCGATCTATCAAATCCCGATCACGGGACTGAAACCCATCATCAGTAAGGGTGATCGCCGTCCCTGCCAACTTTCGATCTATCAAATCCCGATCACGGGACTGAAACGCTGCTATAGAGGCTGTAGAAAAAGCTTTGTTGGCAGCTTTCGATCTATCAAATCCCGATCACGGGACTGAAACGTAGAGGCGACGACCAGCACCACCATCAAGCTCGACTTTCGATCTATCAAATCCCGATCACGGGACTGAAACCTTGACGATAAGCAGGTCAACAAATTTAATTCCCTCTTTCGATCTATCAAATCCCGATCACGGGACTGAAACTGTAGTGCCTCCCCTAAACGTTCCACAGCGTCAGCTTTCGATCTATCAAATCCCGATCACGGGACTGAAACAAAAAAGTTTTCCACAGCTTTTGGCAGTTCTTGACCTCTTTCGATCTATCAAATCCCGATCACGGGACTGAAACAAATTCTGAGCTGATTGACGCGGGATTTATTCTGCTTTCGATCTATCAAATCCCGATCACGGGACTGAAACGTGGGAGGCTCAGAAGATAACCAAACATCTTGCCAGCTTTCGATCTATCAAATCCCGATCACGGGACTGAAACTCATCGTCAAAATCCCCCTCGGCATCATCCCAGACTTTCGATCTATCAAATCCCGATCACGGGACTGAAACCATTGTTAGCAAGAAGATGTTTTTAATCAAGTTCATCTTTCGATCTATCAAATCCCGATCACGGGACTGAAACGAGGGGATAGAGCGAGAAATTGATGCGATGGAAGACTTTCGATCTATCAAATCCCGATCACGGGACTGAAACAAGTTTGTGCCATTCTTTCCCTTCTTCACTGCCATCTTTCGATCTATCAAATCCCGATCACGGGACTGAAACTTTTAAGCCATTGCTTATGAGTGAGCTTGCACCACTCTTTCGATCTATCAAATCCCGATCACGGGACTGAAACACTTTCCCCTCCTCTCCGAATACCGATTTAGATAAAGCCATACTTTCGATCTATCAAATCCCGATCACGGGACTGAAACTGACCGTTCCTGATTGGGTGGCGATCGCCGTGGGGCTTTCGATCTATCAAATCCCGATCACGGGACTGAAACCATTGCCACTTTTCCCGAATGTCTGCAAATCAACTTTCGATCTATCAAATCCCGATCACGGGACTGAAACTGTGGCTTGCCCCTCAGTTCGACGAATGGGGGAACTTTCGATCTATCAAATCCCGATCACGGGACTGAAACATATCGCTTGAAATTATTCGTTTTGGAATGTTGCTGCTTTCGATCTATCAAATCCCGATCACGGGACTGAAACTTGTCAGCAATAGCCCCCCGGCGCAAACCAGCAACTTTCGATCTATCAAATCCCGATCACGGGACTGAAACCCGTACAACTTCTGTTCAATATTCTACCCACCCATCTTTCGATCTATCAAATCCCGATCACGGGACTGAAACATAAGTTCGGCAGCTTCACTCTTTTCTTGGAGCAAGACTTTCGATCTATCAAATCCCGATCACGGGACTGAAACTGATGGTTGGGAAGCATAAATGAAGATTAACCTGACTTTCGATCTATCAAATCCCGATCACGGGACTGAAACGATGATGATCAGGCACTAGCGGAACAATCTTGTTGACTTTCGATCTATCAAATCCCGATCACGGGACTGAAACTTCTCCGCCCCTGTCTACACGCCTGAAGAGTTGGCTTTCGATCTATCAAATCCCGATCACGGGACTGAAACTAAAAGGCGATGTTGTTGAACGTAAAAATCTTCCTTTCGATCTATCAAATCCCGATCACGGGACTGAAACCACCAAAATCATCGAACTAGATCGCGAGATTTCAGCCTTTCGATCTATCAAATCCCGATCACGGGACTGAAACGCGACATTTTTAGAGGCGTTCAAAGACCACCGCAATCTTTCGATCTATCAAATCCCGATCACGGGACTGAAACGCGACATCACGCACCACTAAGCTCCCAAACCATCCGAGCTTTCGATCTATCAAATCCCGATCACGGGACTGAAACAAACAGACTGCCACAGGCAAACGTCCCGAAGTCTCCTTTCGATCTATCAAATCCCGATCACGGGACTGAAACAATGGCTTGTCGGTTGATCGCAATCGTCGGAAGCGGCTTTCGATCTATCAAATCCCGATCACGGGACTGAAACACGGGCTTTGACCTCGACAAATGGAGCCGTCAGGACTTTCGATCTATCAAATCCCGATCACGGGACTGAAACCATCTCAGCAATATCATTCCAGATACGCTCAACTTCGGCTTTCGATCTATCAAATCCCGATCACGGGACTGAAACATCGAAAGTTGTATTAAATCAGCAATCACCTCCCCAAAAACTTCTTTCGATCTATCAAATCCCGATCACGGGACTGAAACTGCGATGAATGCTTACCTCGTCATTTGGGTCAGCTTTCGATCTATCAAATCCCGATCACGGGACTGAAACCAATGAAGTGATGGCGATTGTCAATTTGCGCCTACTTTCGATCTATCAAATCCCGATCACGGGACTGAAACAGTTGCTGTTCTAGCCTTTCGATTCGATCCTGTTGGCTTTCGATCTATCAAATCCCGATCACGGGACTGAAACGTGCATGTTGAATTTCCCCCCGCAAATCTGCAACCTTTCGATCTATCAAATCCCGATCACGGGACTGAAACAAATTGGCTGGGGGCTAACCCGCGCAAAGCTCTTCTTTCGATCTATCAAATCCCGATCACGGGACTGAAACTAAAAGCATTTGAGACGGCGATCGCCAGCGTAGATGACTTTCGATCTATCAAATCCCGATCACGGGACTGAAACCAGAAGGGGAGACCGTCTGTGTACCTGAAAGAAAACTTTCGATCTATCAAATCCCGATCACGGGACTGAAACTAAAAATATGACCACAACAACTGCAACAATCACTAACTTTCGATCTATCAAATCCCGATCACGGGACTGAAACAAAGAAATTTTCAACGCGGCAGTGTGGGCAGATGACTGTGGCGGACTTTCGATCTATCAAATCCCGATCACGGGACTGAAACATGCCCTTAATTGCAGTCTGTAGGCTGTTCTCTCTCCTTTCGATCTATCAAATCCCGATCACGGGACTGAAACTGATCGCTTCCCTGAAAAGTGGCACAAAGCTTATGCTTTCGATCTATCAAATCCCGATCACGGGACTGAAACAGTTATTAGCGATCGCCAACAACTTAACAATAGTCGCTTTCGATCTATCAAATCCCGATCACGGGACTGAAACTAGCCTCCGAGCGCTCATCCTTTAGAGATTCGATTCTTTCGATCTATCAAATCCCGATCACGGGACTGAAACACAGACCCGCGTAGCGCTGCGCTAGATTTTCAGCCTTTCGATCTATCAAATCCCGATCACGGGACTGAAACGAATTCCAGTTGGCAACTACGGCCTCGGTGAAAACTTTCGATCTATCAAATCCCGATCACGGGACTGAAACCACGTTAGCTGGAGCACTTGAAACAATGCTCGAATCTTTCGATCTATCAAATCCCGATCACGGGACTGAAACTATTGGCGCTGTGCCGATCGCCGGGATTCCCACAGCTTTCGATCTATCAAATCCCGATCACGGGACTGAAACCAATATGCCGCCAACATAGCCAAGTCGCCTAGGCTTTCGATCTATCAAATCCCGATCACGGGACTGAAACTGGTCTGACAATTTAACCGTCCAAATTGTTTAACACTTTCGATCTATCAAATCCCGATCACGGGACTGAAACTAGGCGATCGCCATCTGGCAAATCTATCTCCGGAACCTGCTTTCGATCTATCAAATCCCGATCACGGGACTGAAACTTTTGTCAGATTCATTCAAGGACTCAACCTCTTTCAGGCTTTCGATCTATCAAATCCCGATCACGGGACTGAAACATCGCCCATCAACAACCACCTGTGTTTCCTGAACAACTTTCGATCTATCAAATCCCGATCACGGGACTGAAACATGATTACGGCTGGTGACTTGGGGGTTGAAACAAAACTTTCGATCTATCAAATCCCGATCACGGGACTGAAACCAATCCCTGTGCAATCAATTGGCGACCGGGGCTTGCTTTCGATCTATCAAATCCCGATCACGGGACTGAAACTAAATGGCCCCGAATTATTCAAAGTTCCCGTTAGTCTTTCGATCTATCAAATCCCGATCACGGGACTGAAACATCTCTAATGACGCGGTGCGCGACCCAAAACTTTCCTTTCGATCTATCAAATCCCGATCACGGGACTGAAACACGCAAGAACAACGAGTAATAGACGCTCTGAACACTTTCGATCTATCAAATCCCGATCACGGGACTGAAACATACCTAATGCCGCCCCTTCCGTAGCCTGCGCAGCCTCCATCTTTCGATCTATCAAATCCCGATCACGGG
Organism: [Limnothrix rosea] IAM M-220; assembly: GCF_001904615.1. Lineage (NCBI taxonomy): Bacteria > Bacillati > Cyanobacteriota > Cyanophyceae > Chroococcales > Geminocystaceae > Picosynechococcus > [Limnothrix rosea] IAM M-220. The sequence continues at coordinate 10,845 of NZ_MRBY01000014.1, read as the reverse complement.
ACTGAAACACAGAAGAGCAATCACTAACTTTAGAGGCAATGTCTTTCGATCTATCAAATCCCGATCACGGGACTGAAACAAAGCCTTTCTTGAGATACGGAGAAGCCGTCCCGCTTTCGATCTATCAAATCCCGATCACGGGACTGAAACCACCCACTGCCCCTCTTAGGCTTATTTTTGTGGCTCCAGTTGCTTTCGATCTATCAAATCCCGATCACGGGACTGAAACCACCCACTTCTGGGAGCGAGCACGTTTACCTCAACGCTTTCGATCTATCAAATCCCGATCACGGGACTGAAACCTGCATGGTTGCATCCTTTCCCGCCATTATAATCACTTTCGATCTATCAAATCCCGATCACGGGACTGAAACAATGAAACGGCTAGATTTACGAACAACCGAGAGAAACTTTCGATCTATCAAATCCCGATCACGGGACTGAAACTAAAAGTCTCTATAAGCCAAGGCACATCCACAATTCTTTCGATCTATCAAATCCCGATCACGGGACTGAAACGTTCAAACCCCTCTGTCACTTCGTACCATTGACAACGCTTTCGATCTATCAAATCCCGATCACGGGACTGAAACTGTACCTGAAAGAGAACGTTTCAGTGCTGGCATCTTTCGATCTATCAAATCCCGATCACGGGACTGAAACCCAAATTCCCGCGCCGAATTGTATGCCGCTGCCAACTTTCGATCTATCAAATCCCGATCACGGGACTGAAACGATTAATTAACGACTGGTGCTCTTTGAGTCGTGACTTTCGATCTATCAAATCCCGATCACGGGACTGAAACAATGCTGCGTCGCCATAGCCGAGGCTATAAACAATCTTTCGATCTATCAAATCCCGATCACGGGACTGAAACATAAATTCTGCGCCGTCCGCTAATTTTGTGGTGACAATGCCAGCACCAGCCGCTACCTTGTCGTTGTTAATTGCGCCACTTTCGATCTATCAAATCCCGATCACGGGACTGAAACATAAAAAGCTTCCACCGCCAAGCTGTCAAAGCTCTCTTTCGATCTATCAAATCCCGATCACGGGACTGAAACACGATGTAATTGCCGCCACCGCCTGCTACAGAGACTTTCGATCTATCAAATCCCGATCACGGGACTGAAACACGAGGTTTTATGGCACATCCACCAATTCCGGATCCTTTCGATCTATCAAATCCCGATCACGGGACTGAAACTAGTCCCTTGCGTTCGTGGTGATTGGCTAAAATTGCCTTTCGATCTATCAAATCCCGATCACGGGACTGAAACATCTGCTTTCTACAGCAAACCTATCTGACATAACACTTTCGATCTATCAAATCCCGATCACGGGACTGAAACACTTAAAAGGGATTTTAACCAATGATTTAACGCGAGACTTTCGATCTATCAAATCCCGATCACGGGACTGAAACACGGTCTCTAAATCAATGATTAAAAACATTTCTAACTTTCGATCTATCAAATCCCGATCACGGGACTGAAACGGGACTTCGGAGAGGATGGGGGCTGAGGCAATAGTCCTTTCGATCTATCAAATCCCGATCACGGGACTGAAACTTTTCTTCGGACTTCGGCGACCCTGCGTGCTATCTTTCGATCTATCAAATCCCGATCACGGGACTGAAACTTTTGCTTCTAACCGTCGCTCTGCTGCCCATGCGTCTTTCGATCTATCAAATCCCGATCACGGGACTGAAACGAGTTAGCGAAACAGAACTCAGTCGCCGTTGGTCACTTTCGATCTATCAAATCCCGATCACGGGACTGAAACTCTACCTTCCAGTAAACCTCACCGTTGCTATCTGGCCTTTCGATCTATCAAATCCCGATCACGGGACTGAAACTGGGGAATCTTACACAGCTACTTGGAAATTTAAGACTTTCGATCTATCAAATCCCGATCACGGGACTGAAACAACAAAAATGAAGGCTATAGTAGATGAGATATTGAGCTTTCGATCTATCAAATCCCGATCACGGGACTGAAACTGTTCCCACGACTGATAGAGAAGGAAAACATAGACTTTCGATCTATCAAATCCCGATCACGGGACTGAAACTTTTGGGGCAGGCTCACAATTTTAGATACAAAGACTTTCGATCTATCAAATCCCGATCACGGGACTGAAACAACAACGACCCATCAACAGAAGTCGGTGCTGGGAGACTTTCGATCTATCAAATCCCGATCACGGGACTGAAACATATTCAATAATCTGTTCGTTATTCGCATGAACAAACTTTCGATCTATCAAATCCCGATCACGGGACTGAAACTCAGCTTACTTGGCAAAATATATGAGCAAAACTGTTAACTTTCGATCTATCAAATCCCGATCACGGGACTGAAACTCTAGCCGACACAGGGGGTAGCTGTAGGCGGTCTCCTTTCGATCTATCAAATCCCGATCACGGGACTGAAACGCACCCAAAAAGCTGATTCCATTGTAATAGCGCGCTCTTTCGATCTATCAAATCCCGATCACGGGACTGAAACGGGCGTACGCTTGGGCTTCTGCTGCTGTAGTGCTGCTTTCGATCTATCAAATCCCGATCACGGGACTGAAACAGCTAAATAAAACTTTAGGTAACCTTCGATTGTTCTTTCGATCTATCAAATCCCGATCACGGGACTGAAACAGTTTTTAGTGCTACCAGTGCCGCTGCAAATTAGCCTTTCGATCTATCAAATCCCGATCACGGGACTGAAACGGGGTACGATGCCGATTCAATGTCCTTAATAAGTTCCTTTCGATCTATCAAATCCCGATCACGGGACTGAAACCAGCCCCCAGCCGTTGGGGTCATTCCCACATTCAACTTTCGATCTATCAAATCCCGATCACGGGACTGAAACTCTCCCAAGTAAAACCAACCCATCATTGTGCCAGCTTTCGATCTATCAAATCCCGATCACGGGACTGAAACTTGCTAAAACGATGGAGGCTGCGCAGGCTACGGAAGCTTTCGATCTATCAAATCCCGATCACGGGACTGAAACCGACATGAACGAGAGGGCACCCGGCGCTATCCTCTCTTTCGATCTATCAAATCCCGATCACGGGACTGAAACACGATTCCGAGGTTTGATTGGTGGGTCGGTAGCTTCTTTCGATCTATCAAATCCCGATCACGGGACTGAAACGGATCAGCCGTGCCCCATGTTTTAACAAGTTTGTCTTTCGATCTATCAAATCCCGATCACGGGACTGAAACTTTTCTTCGGACTTCGGCGACCCTGCGTGCTATCCTTTCGATCTATCAAATCCCGATCACGGGACTGAAACAGGATTCAAACCCCAGCAACAAATGACTTTGAGAAGCTTTCGATCTATCAAATCCCGATCACGGGACTGAAACTTACTTTTGCGAAACTGCACTTGTACCGAGAAGACTTTCGATCTATCAAATCCCGATCACGGGACTGAAACGAGAATTTGCATCGACTAAGTGAAACTTATATTGAGGCTTTCGATCTATCAAATCCCGATCACGGGACTGAAACACCAACAAACAAGGTGGCATCAATACTTAATCTGCCTTTCGATCTATCAAATCCCGATCACGGGACTGAAACCCTGTAGAGTTGGGCAACCCGGACGCTCTGATTTCTCTTTCGATCTATCAAATCCCGATCACGGGACTGAAACACGGCAGTCATCCCAACCATGCATGCGGCGACTTTCGATCTATCAAATCCCGATCACGGGACTGAAACTCCTTATGGAATGCCTAGGGAAAGGAGAACGGCAAATAGACAAAACGGAGCTGGATCTAGCCCTCGTTTCTATATCTAATTATCTCGCATTGCTGGAGGCATCCAGTGAGTCTTAATCTTGCCGTTGAGCTTCGCGCCGCCTTTGCTCTTCCTTTAGAGCCTCAAGGTCATCACTCAATTCCTCCGTGGTGTTTTCAACCTCAACAGAGGTTCCGGATGGTCGCGTTGTTGACCACAGAAACACCCCAGTAAGCACGATGGCGATCGCTGTCATTCCAGCAACAATTTTCCCTTTCTTCGTTTTTAAAAACTGCATTGTTTTCTCCGCAGACTGACACTGCCAATTATGAATCAACTTTCGATCTATCAAATCCCGATCACGGGACTGAAACTATTTGACTGGGCGATCACAAACTCCCCCCTTCAAACTAGCAATCCCCATCATCGAAAATGCTTGGGCGTTCTCACGGGTGGGGGTGGCGACTTTCGATCTATCAAATCCCGATCACGGGACTGAAACGAGAGACGATCAAACTGCAATCAGAATTATCAATTTTCCGGCTTTCGATCTATCAAATCCCGATCACGGGACTGAAACCTGTAAAAGTTCTGCCTTCGTCTAGATCTTTTGACCTTTCGATCTATCAAATCCCGATCACGGGACTGAAACTCAGCAGTATTGGTAGTCCTTCACTCAGCCCCTAGCTTTCGATCTATCAAATCCCGATCACGGGACTGAAACTCTACTACCCTCGCAAGGGACTAAAACAAGTGAAACTTTCGATCTATCAAATCCCGATCACGGGACTGAAACGCTACCCAATCTGAAGACAAAGATTGAAACAACAGCTTTCGATCTATCAAATCCCGATCACGGGACTGAAACGTAATCTGAAAAAGCAACAAATAAAAAGCCCCACCCTTTCGATCTATCAAATCCCGATCACGGGACTGAAACTCAACGGCAGTTAATAGCGGCGCAGCCCCCTGCGACAACTTTCGATCTATCAAATCCCGATCACGGGACTGAAACTTCCCGTTGGGTCATGGGCTCAACGTCTGCTTTGACCTTTCGATCTATCAAATCCCGATCACGGGACTGAAACAATTATGAATAAAAGTTGTTTTCAATCAACTGAAAACTTTCGATCTATCAAATCCCGATCACGGGACTGAAACTCTTAGGGTATTTGCGTCGTTATCTTCCTAAACTTCTTTCGATCTATCAAATCCCGATCACGGGACTGAAACAAGTAACACCCCCCTTCAGTGCCAACAAACAGCTTTCGATCTATCAAATCCCGATCACGGGACTGAAACTCAAGTGCACCCCCAGTCTCAAATCGCTTGGAATACTTTCGATCTATCAAATCCCGATCACGGGACTGAAACAAGCCAACAGTAAACATCCCCCTTCGTAAGGGTGACTTTCGATCTATCAAATCCCGATCACGGGACTGAAACGAATCACCTGCTATTAAATATGTCTGTGACTTCTCCTTTCGATCTATCAAATCCCGATCACGGGACTGAAACATTCACGCTAAGCAGGTAGGTATCGTTGAACTTCAGCTTTCGATCTATCAAATCCCGATCACGGGACTGAAACCCAGCCATCGGCTTTGTCTCTGGCAAAAAGCTCGACTTTCGATCTATCAAATCCCGATCACGGGACTGAAACAATCCAGACAAAATCAATCCACCGGGGCTAAACCCTTTCGATCTATCAAATCCCGATCACGGGACTGAAACACAGCTAATGCCTTGAAGATACGAGGCCTAGCCACTCTTTCGATCTATCAAATCCCGATCACGGGACTGAAACTTGAGTTTTTCCCAAACCTAAAATGCGTAATACTTCCTTTCGATCTATCAAATCCCGATCACGGGACTGAAACCCCTACCCTAATCTTCCGAGAATTGCCACGGTCACTTTCGATCTATCAAATCCCGATCACGGGACTGAAACATTTGTTCGAATGTCATTTGATTTTCTCCAATCTTCTTTCGATCTATCAAATCCCGATCACGGGACTGAAACTCGCTGGGCGCTACCCGCATAATGCAGAGTGCAAGTCTTTCGATCTATCAAATCCCGATCACGGGACTGAAACACGAATGTGCGAATTAGGCCATCACCCAAGTCCACTTTCGATCTATCAAATCCCGATCACGGGACTGAAACCAAAACCTTAAGGATGGCACTATACTCAGCTTCTTCTTTCGATCTATCAAATCCCGATCACGGGACTGAAACAAATTCTCATCGGGAACAATAATCAACGAATGACTCTTTCGATCTATCAAATCCCGATCACGGGACTGAAACCAGCCTTCGGTCTTTGATCATATTACTCGATTAAGCTTTCGATCTATCAAATCCCGATCACGGGACTGAAACGGATCTACATGTGTCCCAACAAGAAAAATAGCAACCTTTCGATCTATCAAATCCCGATCACGGGACTGAAACAGACAAGGAACCCTTCCATTTAGATGTTGATGAGTCTTTCGATCTATCAAATCCCGATCACGGGACTGAAACTGTTGTGCTGGTGTTGATGGCAAAGATTGAGCGATTCTTTCGATCTATCAAATCCCGATCACGGGACTGAAACACTACCTCAAAGACCACCACCAACCCATAAGTTAACTTTCGATCTATCAAATCCCGATCACGGGACTGAAACCAGAGCAAACCGCCGTCGTGCAGGTGATAGGCATCGTGCCAACTTTCGATCTATCAAATCCCGATCACGGGACTGAAACATTGCAGAGTACGAATTGCACACGGTTGGCGGAGACTTTCGATCTATCAAATCCCGATCACGGGACTGAAACAAGCCACGCTACAGCAGAAAAAACAGCGCCGCTACTTTCGATCTATCAAATCCCGATCACGGGACTGAAACTACTCATTGGCAAGGCGGCGATGCCTCAGGAATATTCTTTCGATCTATCAAATCCCGATCACGGGACTGAAACGGTAGTCGTCGGGTCTTGTAGCCCACCGCCTGTTGCTTTCGATCTATCAAATCCCGATCACGGGACTGAAACCTTTTATTGTGTCCTTAAACTCTAGAACTCGCTGCTTTCGATCTATCAAATCCCGATCACGGGACTGAAACTCGCTGGGCGCTACCCGCATAATGCAGAGTGCAAGTCTTTCGATCTATCAAATCCCGATCACGGGACTGAAACACGAATGTGCGAATTAGGCCATCACCCAAGTCCACTTTCGATCTATCAAATCCCGATCACGGGACTGAAACCAAAACCTTAAGGATGGCACTATACTCAGCTTCTTCTTTCGATCTATCAAATCCCGATCACGGGACTGAAACAAATTCTCATCGGGAACAATAATCAACGAATGACTCTTTCGATCTATCAAATCCCGATCACGGGACTGAAACCAGCCTTCGGTCTTTGATCATATTACTCGATTAAGCTTTCGATCTATCAAATCCCGATCACGGGACTGAAACGGATCTACATGTGTCCCAACAAGAAAAATAGCAACCTTTCGATCTATCAAATCCCGATCACGGGACTGAAACAGACAAGGAACCCTTCCATTTAGATGTTGATGAGTCTTTCGATCTATCAAATCCCGATCACGGGACTGAAACTGTTGTGCTGGTGTTGATGGCAAAGATTGAGCGATTCTTTCGATCTATCAAATCCCGATCACGGGACTGAAACACTACCTCAAAGACCACCACCAACCCATAAGTTAACTTTCGATCTATCAAATCCCGATCACGGGACTGAAACCAGAGCAAACCGCCGTCGTGCAGGTGATAGGCATCGTGCCAACTTTCGATCTATCAAATCCCGATCACGGGACTGAAACATTGCAGAGTACGAATTGCACACGGTTGGCGGAGACTTTCGATCTATCAAATCCCGATCACGGGACTGAAACAAGCCACGCTACAGCAGAAAAAACAGCGCCGCTACTTTCGATCTATCAAATCCCGATCACGGGACTGAAACTACTCATTGGCAAGGCGGCGATGCCTCAGGAATATTCTTTCGATCTATCAAATCCCGATCACGGGACTGAAACGGTAGTCGTCGGGTCTTGTAGCCCACCGCCTGTTGCTTTCGATCTATCAAATCCCGATCACGGGACTGAAACCTTTTATTGTGTCCTTAAACTCTAGAACTCGCTGCTTTCGATCTATCAAATCCCGATCACGGGACTGAAACCTGTGATGTTGGCGATCGCCCCTCCGCCCCTATCTGCTTTCGATCTATCAAATCCCGATCACGGGACTGAAACTATTCGCGGGGGCATTGGTGGGCTTATGCAAAGAACTTTCGATCTATCAAATCCCGATCACGGGACTGAAACCAGAATACGAACTCTACCACCTTTTTCTTCCCATCTTTCGATCTATCAAATCCCGATCACGGGACTGAAACAAATTCACTAAAATCGGCCTCAAAAGCTTCAATAGCTTTCGATCTATCAAATCCCGATCACGGGACTGAAACAAGATTTTGACCCTAAAATTCATGTTGAAGGTGACGCTTTCGATCTATCAAATCCCGATCACGGGACTGAAACCTCACACCCATAGTTATTCGACCCTCTGTGGAAACTTTCGATCTATCAAATCCCGATCACGGGACTGAAACGCTACTTTAAAAGCCCTTAAAAAAGAAAACGGGTACTTTCGATCTATCAAATCCCGATCACGGGACTGAAACGACAGAAACGCCGCCATGCATTGTAATAAATATCCCCTTTCGATCTATCAAATCCCGATCACGGGACTGAAACAGCGCCATTGATATTAAATTCTCTAGGTTCGAGCGCTTTCGATCTATCAAATCCCGATCACGGGACTGAAACTCGGCTTCGGACGTGGCATCGGTGATCGCCGCTTCAACTTTCGATCTATCAAATCCCGATCACGGGACTGAAACATGCGATTTAGAGCTGATACGAATTTACTCTTAGCTTTCGATCTATCAAATCCCGATCACGGGACTGAAACGGATTTTTCTTGTGTCAACTATCTTCACTCTTCTCCTTTCGATCTATCAAATCCCGATCACGGGACTGAAACAGCGCCATTGATATTAAATTCTCTAGGTTCGAGCGCTTTCGATCTATCAAATCCCGATCACGGGACTGAAACTGAGTATTTATCGCTGTTTCCAGTTCAGCTTTCAATCTTTCGATCTATCAAATCCCGATCACGGGACTGAAACCAGATCGGCAAAGGGTTGGCTGGATCTTGGGTATCTTTCGAGCTATCAAATCCCGATCACGGGACTGAAACATTTTACAGAAGCAGATGATGGAACGAAGGTACTACCTTTCGATCTATCAAATCCCGATCACGGGACTGAAACTTGGATAGGGGCGGGCAACTCATTAAAACCGACCAACTTTCGATCTATCAAATCCCGATCACGGGACTGAAACGTATCGTCAAAATTCCGGACGGAAAGACCGCCAGCTTTCGATCTATCAAATCCCGATCACGGGACTGAAACCATCTTGGCGATCGCCATCGAGGTCACGCTTTAAAGCTTTCGATCTATCAAATCCCGATCACGGGACTGAAACGGGCTAAATTGGGTAGGGGGTCTACCCAAAATGAGACTTTCGATCTATCAAATCCCGATCACGGGACTGAAACTGCTCAAATTCAGAAAGCTTCCCACACGTTTCGGTCTTTCGATCTATCAAATCCCGATCACGGGACTGAAACGAGGAGCTAGAAAAATTTATTGATGACCTTGCTAACTTTCGATCTATCAAATCCCGATCACGGGACTGAAACCAGAGAGGATGTGCCCCGCCTCGGTAAACGCTTCCTTTCGATCTATCAAATCCCGATCACGGGACTGAAACATATCACCAACAACGGCTAACGATTCTCCAGTAGCCTCTTTCGATCTATCAAATCCCGATCACGGGACTGAAACTTACCCCAATCCCAGTCCCCTCAACGGCTACGACCTTTCGATCTATCAAATCCCGATCACGGGACTGAAACAATGAAGAAACCAAGGAAAGTTATGGAAGACGTAAAACTTTCGATCTATCAAATCCCGATCACGGGACTGAAACTAGATCAGTATTGTTTACGATTGTGGGCATTGTTCTTTCGATCTATCAAATCCCGATCACGGGACTGAAACGCTTCTTTCTCTTTCTCTTGGGCGATCGCCACTTCCTTTCGATCTATCAAATCCCGATCACGGGACTGAAACCTAAGAGTTGAGATTTATGATTTTGGCTCAAAAGCTTTCGATCTATCAAATCCCGATCACGGGACTGAAACCAGTCGTTAAACATTTGGCGATCGCCTTCAGAAATTCTTTCGATCTATCAAATCCCGATCACGGGACTGAAACTCTTATTAGCCCACCAATGCCTTTTAGCCCCCACCTTTCGATCTATCAAATCCCGATCACGGGACTGAAACCCAGAAGGTCTAGTAATCAAAGGGAAGAACGTAGGGCTTTCGATCTATCAAATCCCGATCACGGGACTGAAACTGGGGAAAGTGCCACGCCTAACGACATTTACGCATGCCTTTCGATCTATCAAATCCCGATCACGGGACTGAAACCTCAGCGCGCTGAGAACAACCATGGCCTTAGAAGCTTTCGATCTATCAAATCCCGATCACGGGACTGAAACTTGACGTTTGGGACGATGGCCTGTTGCTGTTCCCATCCTTTCGATCTATCAAATCCCGATCACGGGACTGAAACAACTATTGGGTCAAATTAGGCAAAGCAGGGCATACTTTCGATCTATCAAATCCCGATCACGGGACTGAAACATAGCGGGTATCAGGGTGCTTTGCACTGCTTGTATTCTTTCGATCTATCAAATCCCGATCACGGGACTGAAACTTCTATTTGCTAAGGTGGGCGATCGCATGGTTATTTTTCCCATCGTTCAGCATCTCGCCTTAATTTACTGATCTCCTGATGCATTTTTTTCTTCTCTGCTAATAGCTTCTTCTGTTTGTTCGCCAAACTAATTATCTGAGCGTGTTTTTTGTCGTCATCCTTTCGCAATCAGGGTAATCGCATCAAAATAAAAGACAGGAAAGGGGTAAAGTAAAGGAGCTTAT
>NZ_MRBY01000013.1 GCF_001904615.1 [Limnothrix rosea] IAM M-220 | reverse complement strand
GTGTCTCTTTTTCTCTAGAGAATTTTGGCTACATGCTTATCCATAACTGACGTTAATTACGTTTCGACTATAGCAAGAGAATTCAAGGACGATCGCCGCAGACTTTTGATCGTTACTGATGTCTGATATCTGATGTCTGATATCTGAAAAATGGCGATCGCCGGCCGATATTGCCACACCCTTAGCCGTCACTCATCCTCCCATACCCGCGTAGCAAATGAGAATTATTTTTGATAATATTTTGGTAGCTGCATCTATCGCAAGAGCCGATCACAAAATCATCTTGTCCAAACCCATGCAAACCTCGGTCTTGGAGTAATGCACGAGCGTAATCCTTACACCTCTCTTAATTTGGCGGCTGGTGTGCAAATACCCATTACGCTTTAGGCTCCTGCGATTCATCGCTAATGTTTCAGTTCGACTGTTTAGTTATGGTCAAATAACTGAGTTAAATCAAGAGTCACAAGTAAAAAACAAAGATCAACCCCTCCTATTGGGTGTTTTTTATGGGTAAGTTTTTTGGGGGAAATGAGGTGGCGATCGCCGCAGAGCTTTGATTGTTACCGATGTCTGATATCTGATAACTGATAACTGATATCTAAAAAATGGCGATCGCCGGCCGATATTGCCACACCCTTAGCCATCACTCATCCTCCCATACCCGCATAGCAAATGAGAATTATTTTTGATAACATTTTGGTAGCTGCATCTATCACAAAAGCCAATCACAAAATTACCTTGTCCAAACAGAAATCAAATTTGATGTTGCTAATCTTTCCGTGGGAGCCATTGCAGACCCTAAACCAACACAAAATCGCCATCGGAGTCGCAACTATCGGGATTCTCACTACCGCTGTAGCAGCCCATTCCGTTGGACAAATACAAGCCAAAGAACAACGAGAAGAATTTCGCGAGCAATCTTATCTCTTCAGGCATACCATGCAGCAAGAGCTAGACAGATTCGGAGAAGCGACCCGTGCCCTTGGCGCTTTTTGGAATGCCTCCCAAACCCGTGACGTTTCCCGCAATGAATTTGAAAGCTTTGCCGGATCACTACTGCCTTACCAAACAGGGCTCCTCGGCTTCGGCTGGACAGAAGTCGTTCCCACCGCCGAAAAATCAACCTATGAAGCAACTTTAGCCCACCAAAATCTCAATACCTCAATCCGCTCTTACCCCAACGGCACCCTCTCATCAACCCCTTATTTTTTGCCGTTAACCTATGTTTATTCGCGCATGGACTTCCGACCTTACATCGGCTTAGATGCAAAAACCAACACCGAACGACGAATTACCCTCGAAAGAGCTGCACGTTTAGAACTTCTTTCCAGCACCCGCTCATTAACGCTAGAAAATGGTGAGAGTGGTTTTGTGCAGTACTTGCCAGTCTTTGCTAACCGAACAGGTGATAAACCGAGTCAAACCCATGACGCTGAACCGATCCTCCTAGGTTATGTTTCTAGCTTTTATGAAACGGCTATGTGGCTGGAGAAAAGTGTGAGTGAATTAAATATTAAGGGTCTTGATTTCTATGTTTATGACATTGCGGAGGATCAACTTGAATCGGCATTTCAAAAAGACAGTCTCAATAGTAATACTAGTTTGATTGCTTATCGTCGTCATAATCAGACGAAGATTATCCCTGAAGCTCACCGTGGTGATGAGGCGATCGCCGATGCCCTACTCAAACGACCTTGTCCCCTAGGAAATCAGACCATTAACGCCTGCATCTACTCCATTCACACTGCCCAACGAGAATTATCCATCGTTATTTTGCCGACACAAAAGTTTAGCTGGTTAAGTTTACGCACCGTTAGTGTCATCGGTTTTGGGCTCGCGACGACAATTTCCCTTGTGTTCTATTTAGTTTTGTCAAAGCAAGCCACCTTAAAAACCAATGAAAAAAATGCAGAACTAGAAGCACTGCTCAACAAGCTCAACCGGACTCAGACCCAGCTGATTCACACCGAGAAAATGTCTGCTCTAGGTCGATTAGTCGGTGGTGTTGCCCACGAAATTAATAATCCTTTGAACTATGTGATGAATAACGCGAATTATGCCAGACGTTATTTTCAGGATTTACTGCGTTTAATTCAGCATTGTGAGCAGACAGCTTGTGCGAAGGATCGCAAATTTCAGGCATTATCGGATGATATGGATTTAGATTTTATTGTTGATGATTTACCGCGACTATTGGATTCTATGAGTTCTGGTACGAAGCGATTGCAGGAGATTGTGGCTTCTTTGCGAAGTTTCTCGCGGTTGGATGAGGCGCAACTCAAAATAATTGATGTGCATTCTGGTTTGGATAATACTCTAATTTTTCTGCATAGTCGGTTTAGGGGCAATGCGCGGCGTAGTGAAATTCAAATTCAGCGGCAGTACGGTGAGCTGCCTGAAATTGAGTGTTATGCGAGTGATTTAAATCAGGTTTTTATGCATATTATCAACAATGCGATTGATGTGCTGGAGACGTTTCAACCGCCGCAAAATCATTTGACTGAACAGCCGACTATTACGATTTCTACGGCTCGGCTTCGGCGAGATTACGTCAATATTCAGATTAGTGATAATGGGTCGGGGATACCAATGGAGGTACAGGAAAAAATGTTTGATCCATTTTTCTCGACGAAGGCTGTGGGCAAGGGCACGGGGCTGGGGTTATCCATTAGTTATCAGGTCATTGTCGAAAAGCATGGTGGCAATTTATCTTGTTTTTCTGTGCTGGGAGAGGGGACAACGTTGAGTATTGAGCTGCCGATATGTTTATCTGGGCGGCGATCGCCGCAGACCTTTGATTGTTACTGATGTCTGATATCTGATGTCTGATACCTGAAAAATGGCGATCGCCGCCCAATCTTATTAGCCCTTATGTTCACGCATAGCCTGAACGAATTTATCAAAGAGGTAGTCGGCATCATGGGGGCCTGGACTCGCTTCAGGGTGGTATTGCACCGAGAAGAACGGTAATTCCTTATGTTCGAGACCCGCCACAGTGCGGTCATTAAGATTGAGGTGAGTAATTTCGATATCATCGCTCATCGACTCCTCTGCGATGGCGAAACCATGATTTTGACTGGTTATTTCAATTTGCTTTTGTTTTAGTCCTGCCGGTTGATTCAGACCACGGTGACCAAACTTGAGCTTAAAAGTTTCAGCACCAAGGGAAAGACCAAGAATCTGGTGACCCATACAAATCCCGAAGGTGGGCTTTTTCGCTTCCAGTAGATCTTTTACGGTCGCAATACCTTCTGTGACCGCGGCTGGATCACCGGGGCCATTGGAAAGGAAAATACCATCAGGATTGTAAGCAAGAATTTTCTCGGCAGGAGTATTGGCAGGCACAACAATCACCTTGCAACCATAGCTCGCTAAACGCTTGAGAATATTGCGCTTCACACCAAAGTCAACGGCAACCACCGTTAAATCAGCATTAGCCTTAGTCGTATCACTAAATTCCCAATGACTATCGGTGGTTTCTGTCCATTCATAAATCTCAGAGGTGGTCACCTCCTTCACAAGGTTTTGACCTTCCATACTAGGCGTTTCTTGGAGCTGACGCAGTAACTCTTCAGCATCTAAAATTTCTGTGGAGATAGCACCGTTCATCGAACCAGAAACCCGTAATCGTCGCGTCAAATCTCGGGTATCGATGCCATAAATCCCGACAACATTATGTTCTTTGAGGTAATCCGGTAGAGCTTGGGTCGATCGCCAGTTACTCGGACGGAGTGCAATATTCCGGGCGATCGCCCCTTTCACTTGGGGGCCACCAGACTCCTCATCCTCAGGCGTAACACCAGTATTACCCAATTCCGGATAGGTGAAAGTGACAACCTGACCACGATAACTCGGATCAGTGAGTACCTCCTGATACCCCGTCATTCCCGTATTAAAAACAACTTCACCAAAGGTTGTACCCGTTGCCCCAAAAGAACGCCCTTGATAAGTTGTACCGTCTGCGAGAACCAGGAGAGCAGGCTTAGCTTTCACCAGAGACATAAATATATGACCTTTACATTGACATAAACTTCTGCGCTCAATCTTACTTGATTAGCCCCGCTCCGCCATCTGCAATCCCAGATTTAAAGGTTAACTTTTCGTGACCATCCCTCAGTTTTCTTGAATCACACCAAAGTGTCAAAAAGACAGCTAAAATAAAAAGTGTAGATTTAACATTAAAGTAAATGAGTTATCCCCAAGACATTCAAGCATTATTTCAAGGCGCTCATGCCGAAGGTATGTTGTCACAGGCAGCCTTACAATCCCTCGATGTTCATGATTTAGGTGTGGCTATTCAGGCGGGACTTGGTATCGAAGTCGATGATGTCATGTCGTCGGAAGTTGTTTTAGTGACTGTGATGCCCGACGATTCCAGTTCTATTCGCTATGGCAGTAATGCCCAGGCGGTACGGGGCGGTCATAATGCTGTTCTAGATGCTCTCGCTCAATGTCCCCAAACGGGCGAAATCCTCATTCACAATCGCTATCTCAATGGTTTTGTGTTGTATCCCTACTGTTTTTTAGACCAAGCAGTGCGCATGACACCGCAAAATTATGATCCGCGTCTAGGCACACCTCTCTATGATCAGAGCCTCGTTTTGCTGGGCACAGTATTAGCGAAGGCACAGGAATTTAGTGATAACGGTGTACCGGTTCGTACGATTACCTTGCTGATTACGGATGGTGCGGATGTGAGTTCCCGACGGGCAACGGCAAAGGATGTCAAAGCTGTGGTCGAAGATATGCTCAAAGTTGAAAACCATACGATCGCCGCCATGGGCATTGACGATGGTTATCAGACCGATTTCCGTAAAGTATTCCGCGAGATGGGTATTCGTGATGAATGGATTTTGACCCCCGGCCAAGGGGAACAGGAAATTCGTCAGGCGTTTCAACTGTTTTCCCAATCGGCAGTACAGGTCAGTCAGTCTGCAAGCAATCTGTCTGGATTTTAGGGGCTTGGTGTTTTCGGTAAAGTCACATGCACCGATGTGCCGATACCGGGTTCGCTGTCGATGTGCAACTGGCCACCGTAAATTTTGGCAATGAGCTGGGCGATCGCCAACCCTAGTCCAGCTCCCTGTTGCTCATGTTGTTCCCGCTGAAATTGTTGTAAAGCACCAATATTTTGGCGCTCTTCTTCCGCCATGCCGCGCCCATAGTCTTTTACGACGATGCATTCATAGTCTGCTTCCGTAAAAAACTTTAAGAGAATTGGAGTCCCGGCCGGGGAAAATTTTGCCGCATTATCCAACAGTTCACTAAAAAGTCGTTGGCAATCACAGCCATTAAGACATGTACTTTCAATGGAGATGATGGCATTCAGATCACTTTCCCTTTCATGATCACTCAAGGCCTGTCGCGCAATGTCTATTACAAGGTCAGTAGAGGAAGCGGCAATCCTTGTTTCTGGCGGAGTATATCGTAAATAGCGGTCTTGTAACCGCACAAAGCATAGATATTTTTGGATTAATTTATGGAGGCGATCGCCAGACTGACGAATATCAAGCAGTAGCTCTCGAATCGTACCCAGCTCCAAATTATCAAGATCCGCCAATAAAAATTCTGACGCCCCTAAAATCCCCACCAAAGGCGTTCGAAACTCATGGGGAAGAGAAGTCATAATACTTTGGCGGAGCCTCTCTAAAGAACTTTCATAATAGGATTTCAATTGAACCTGTTTGCTTAATCGGGTTTCAATCGCTCGCAATAAAGTTTCCGTCGAAAAAGGTTTCGTTAAATAATCATCCGCCCCCAGCTCCATACCCTCACGGATATCCTCATCCGCAGAAAAAGCCGTTAAAAAAATAAGGGGAATCGCTAAAGTCGCATTATTTTTCCGCAACTGCCGCAATACCTCATGACCTCCCCTAGGCACCGGGGGCAGTCCCACATCACAAAGAATGAGATCCGGTAATTTTTCCATCGCAATCTCAATCCCACGGGGGGCATCATAAGCCATGAGCACTGTGAACCCCTGCGCCGTCAAAATATCATAGATAATATCCGCAATTGCTTGTTCATCTTCAATCACCAAAATAGTTGTCATTAGCACCAAGCCCTAGACAGAAAGGGGAATATCAACAATAAAAGTGCTCCCGACATGGAGTTTACTAGAGAAACGAATCGTACCACCGTGGAGTTTGGTGTACTCGTAAACAATATTGAGACCTAGACCAGAGCCTGAAATATTGCCAGCGTTGCCGGCACGATAAAAAGAGTCAAACAAATGGGGCTGATCCGCCTCAGGAATACCAACACCTTCATCTTTAACGACAAAAGATAAGCTTTGAGACTCACGACTCATCTCGAGCGTCACATAGCTATGGTCCCTAGAGTACTTACAGGCATTGGTTAACAAATTACTTAAAATATGACGCAATAAATTTGGGTCAACCATGACTGGATTTGAAATAATATTACTCGTAATTAATTCGATTTTATGATGTTTACCATGGCTCAGCTTCATATCAGCAATAATCGATTCACAAAGTTTTATGATATTGGTCGGTTGGCGATCGCATTGTAATTTACCAGACTCTAAACGGCTCGTAGAAAGCAAATTATTAATTAATTCTTCAATACGGTGGGCATTAATTTCAATATTTTTCAAATGCTGGGCATATCTATCCGGAGACAAGGTATTACCGTAGTTTTGCAGGATATCCGTCGCCCCTAAAATCACGGTTAGAGGCGTACGAAATTCGTGGGAAGCCGTATTAATAAAACGACTTTTGAGATAATTAAGATTACGTTCTTGGTCAAGGGCATCTTCTAATTTTTGTTGTGCCTGTCGTTGCTGGGTAATGTCTGAGGCCACTCCTAAAATCTGGGTATATTGGTCATTTTTACTGGATTTTAGCGGAATTTTAATGGTGCGAAAGTAGCGGGTTTCTCCAAGACAATCAGTCACTTTCTCTTCTTGAAAAAGGGTGATTTTCTGTCGTTCGAGGGTGAGGCGATCGGTGATGAGAAAGCGCTCGGTTTCTTCTGTATGGGGATTAAATTCTGCTTCTGTTTTTCCTAGTAAATCTTGTGTTTCAACACCATATAAATCCGCGACGGCTTGATTTACTAAGATAAATTGCCCGTGGAGATCTTTAACGAAAATCAGGTTGGGATCATTGTCAATAACTTGTTTTAAAAAGGCTTGATTTTGCCGCAATTTAGCTTCTGCTCGTTTTTGTTCGGTGAGGTCTTGGGTATGAACCATCACCATATTGGGGGGAATAAAAATATAGGAAATTATTAAATAACGAAGAAAAAGTGGCTGATCTGTGGAGGCGCGATATTGTGTTTTAAGGTTGGCTTCAAAGCTGCGTTTTTCTAGGAAACATTTTTCGATATTGCGATGAATTTGATGTTTTTCACCATAAACAATTTTGCTACTTTGTCCTAAAAAATGGGCGAGTTGATGGTCATTGGCAAGGTCGGCTGCTGTGTTGTAATGGGTTAGATAAAAGTGGCGATCGCGGTATTGCCAGGTGTAGGTAGGAATCGGAAAGTTGTTGTATTGAGATCTTAGTAAAACTTCTGTTTTTCGTAGTTTGGCATCGGCTGTTTTACGGGCGCTGATATCTCGGCACACGCAGATCAGTAGGCCTGCGGTCGTGAGGGTCAAAGACACTTCTTGGTGGAAGGTGCTGCCGTCTTGGCGGCGGGCGATCGCCTCCCCTTGCCAGGATTGATTTTGGTTGAGGTGGGGGCAAATTTCTGATGCTAGACGTTGGTGTTCGGCTGGATCAAACAGGTCTTGCCAGGAGCGGTGATGGAGACTGAGTAGATGGGGATAGCCAAAGAGTTGGAGAAAGGCAGAATTGACCGACACAAATTGATCGTTTTCGAGGATGGCGATCGCCTCGACGGCGGCTTCAACGGCGGCTAACTGGCGATAAAGATTATTCTGGGTTTCATGGAGGGCAATGGTGCGCTCTTCTACCCGTTGCTCTAGTTCTTGATTGAGGGTTTTGAGGGTTCGTTCTAACTGGAGGCGATCGCTATGATCCACTCCCGCTGCAATAATATAATGGGCTTGCTCCTGCTCGCTGTAAAGGACGGTATAAGACCAGCCCATGGCATGGAGACGACCATCCCGCGATCGCCAGTCGATGTCTTGGGTACTGGGGGTTTGCTCCTGAATTAACCGCGACACCTCTTGGATCATGGCATTGACATCTGCGGCTTTGAGAAAGAGTTCCCAAAGATATTTGCCCCGTACTTCCTCAAAACGGTAACCGGTTAATGCTTCACAGGCGGGGTTAAACCGGACAATGCAACCCTGCTGATCCAGGACAAACAAAAAAACGCCCGTTAAATCAAACATTGTTGCCAAGAAATCCCTTTCCCGCTGCAACGCAGTGACTATCTCTGTCTGTGTCGGCTTTGCCTCTAAATTTCCAGACTTTACCGCACCCTGATGCTCAGAAAATGACGGGGTTAGATCTGGGGATAATGGACGAATATTAGGGGGTGAGGGCATGGCGATCGCCCCCCTAGAAGTTGGCAAAGATGGCGATGTAATTGTTTGGCTCTGTAATTTAAGAGATTGTGCCACCGGGTCACAACAATCCAGTAAAGCTTGCTCCGTAATGACACCGCACCAGTCTCCTACTTCATCCATTACCCAGACTTGTCCCACTGGGCTGCTACGGATCACGGTGGCAATTTCTCCCAACGGCATCCCTTGATCGACTAGGGGAACGGATGTTTTTTGCCAAAGGGCGGCGATCGCCTGTCCCAGATCTGCCCCTTGATCACAAGCTCGCAAAAATTCTAACGGCGACAAATAGCCCTGAATTTGACCCGAAGATACCGTGATGGCGATCGCCGCCAACGGACGTTGCTTGAGTAACACCTGAGCCGCCGCAAAGAGAGACACTTCAGGCAACACAGCCATTTCCTGTTGCACCAAAACCGCCCCCACACGGACTATCTCCAGTAAATATTCCTGCCCAAGGGCGCGCTGCAATAAAGCCTTCGTGACGATCCCCTGCCATTGTCCCCCAGCATCAGCTACCACCAACCACTGCAACCCTTGGCCATGCATTACTGCCAAAATGCGATGGGGCTTATCCAGCTCCTCTATTGTCAATATTTGCCTTGGCAATACTGCCAATTCAGCCACTGTTTTTTGCCGCCAATGAAAGTCACTGACACAGCATTGCAACAAATGCTCCACCGTCACTATCCCGAAAAATGCGCCATCCCGTACCACCACAAAACCACCAAACCCTGGGGTTTCTTGCGCCGTAATTTCAGTTAGCCACTGCCCCAAGGCGGCGATCGCCAAAGTCGAAGCCTGTACCGCCCACAAACTCTGTTTTGCAATAACGTAAGGTCGCTGAGAAAAAGAGCGCAACATCGTCACCCATCAGTAAACAGCAGCCATAAACATTGACAGGTTACATGACCAATCATAATCACCGAAAACCAACAATCCAAAACCGATAAAAACTGTGACTGTATTATGTCGTTTTATTTTCAAGACAAGCCACAAAATGAATTTTTTGTAACAACGACTCACCCTTTCAAAACTTAAATCAAGATAATTCCATTAAACCAAAATCTTGATGTAGCTCACGAATCTTTCCTAACAATGATCGTGTCAATTGAGCCGTTGCTATAATAATTTTTTCCTGCACTAAATTATTTTCATAATTCTCAGTGGAAGACTCAGTCACCGCATAAATAGACTCCATCTCATCATCTGATTTTCCGAATAACAAAGTCTGGGGCTCCACCCCATCCAAGTCTAAAGAATAATTTAAACGATTGACAATATCCATTAAATTTTCTGGCATTAAAAATATCGAAAAATAGTCCCGTAGCTCTGCATCTATTGCCATGGCTCGTTGTACCTCTGACGCGACTAACAGTCTTTTTTCCGAAAGAAGATATAGCTCATCAAATAGTGTAGAAATCAGTTGTATTTCTGGGGCAAAAAAATGCTGATGATCAGGACTCAAATAGCGATAGGGTAAAAAACCTTTCAGATAAACGACCGTAAAATCAGCACTAATGTCTGTTACAACAAATCCCAAGGTATTTATGGGCAAAATAGGCGGCAAGTTAACCTGTTGCGATGTATCAGCAAAACAGCAAAATAATCGTCCATAGTCTGGCAACAATAGATCTGCCCAGGCCGTTAGGGTACGGGTTTGGGGATGCCAACTGTAGCTTTCTGTCGGTGCTGTTTTAATCTCTGCTAGCTCTAAATATTTTTGCAAACTAAGGATAGCGAGGGTTTGTTGCAAAATAAGTTTTTGTTGGGATGCTTTTGTTTGTTCCGCTGCAAATTTTTCGGCGATCGCCAGCCATTGGGGCGCAACATCAATGGTGACGACGGCATTAAGATATTGCATAGTCAATCCACCTCAACGCAATCAGTCAGTTCGGACTCCAACTCAAACGTGATTAGGCTAATGAGGAAAAGACATTTCATTTTCCAAAACCGCATCAGCGTATCGCAACTAAGCTGGTAAAACAAAGCAAGATTTTTCCATTTTTCTGGTTTGGGAGTAAAAAATAAAAGTATTTGTGTCGCGAGATTTTGACTATTACAATTAATATAGTCAACACCATTTCTGTCAGAATAATAGCATTTCCTTAAGCGATATTTCGGATCTATTTCGATATAATTTTTTAACGGTATTTGATGAGTTTTATGATTGATTTGACTAACAGGAGAAGTATAGATTGCCAATTCCCAAAAAGCAGGCAAACATTTACGTTCGAGGTGGGATTGATAGGTTGGTCTTTTGACACCGAGGAGCCGGGTCACATTTTCTTCATTTATTTTGACTTGGTAGAGTTGCTGCTGAAAATAGTTTTCTAATAGGCGCACACAGTTACAGCTGGGATTATTTTTGACGCATATTTTTTCTAGTTGACTGCGATTTTCTAATAATAAATTTGTGATTTTTTCGGACAGTGTGGGAATGTCTTCTTGGACAGGGGATAAATCTGGCGCTGGAATTTGGGTGGCGATCGCCGGATCGAGGGTAATAACGTACAGCGGCTGTTGCCATTGATCAATATAAGTTTCGAGGCGTTGATCATCAAAAAAATAGCGATCGCCTTCCGGAGCAGACGACCAAAACCGGGGTAATAACTCCAATAAAAATTCCGTTGCCCAAGCTTCAGTGATATTTTTCTTTGGGGCGATTGCCAAGAGAAACTCTGATTTGGTAAAACCGTCTGGCGATCGTTTCGTTAAATTTAGAATTAGCTCTAATAGTTGCAACTCACGGGTCTTTTTCTGCGGCGTAATCAACTCCAACAACCGCCATTTAAGCCGCAGTTTGCTATTCACCCAAATACTTAACTTTGCCGTTAAACTGCTACCACGCACCCCTAAATCCGGGTCAAACTCCATCAAAATACGACAAACAAATTCCGCAGCAATTTCATTCAGTAAACTGTCATATTCATCGCGGTACTGGGTTGCAATTTCCCGGTGGGGACGCGATAAATTTGGCAATCGATAAAAGACCTGGAGCAATAGGTGCGATCGCCATTTTTTCCACTCAAATTCCCAACGGCGCTGTTGTCTCGCTGTTAAACCAGAATTTTCCCGCAACGCTTTTAGACTGAGGCCACTCCGTAAAATCTCAACAACATTTTTTTCAAAGTCATTGTGAGCCTGATAAAGAGTAAGAAATTGGTGGAGTGAGGTCACAGCTTGCCCCGCATGGCAGTTGATTATAGTTTAAAGCCTAAATTCAAAACCTCATTGTAAAACCTCATTGTAAAACCTAAATTCACAGGCTAAAACTCTCTATTTAAAGGTTGATTT
Organism: [Limnothrix rosea] IAM M-220; assembly: GCF_001904615.1. Taxonomy (NCBI): domain Bacteria; kingdom Bacillati; phylum Cyanobacteriota; class Cyanophyceae; order Chroococcales; family Geminocystaceae; genus Picosynechococcus; species [Limnothrix rosea] IAM M-220. The sequence continues at coordinate 77,780 of NZ_MRBY01000013.1, read as the reverse complement.
CCGGTTGTGTTTGAGACCGTTCCACAGCATTTTTCAATTGTCCATAGGCCTCTGGCACATATCCTTTCCCCCGCAAAAAACCGACATTGGCAGCGGGCAAAATATGACTTAAAGTTACGGCACTAAATCGTTGGATTAGGGTCTCGATTCCTTTTAGTTGGCGACCCCAATGGAATGTTTTAGGGGTGCGTAAGGCTAACAGTTCAGCCTGTTGGTTTGGTAATAAATGTCTCCCGGTAAATAGACAACCACCTTCATTTTCGTAGTATAAACAGGAGGAGCCCGGCGAAAATCCCGGTGTCCAAAGGGCGGTTAGTGATCCCCGCTGCCAATGGTCTCGAAAGGGAGTCACTGTGGCCTCAGGCATAAGGTAAGCTTCTTGTTCTTGGATGACAATTTCACATTCTAGGGCTGCCTGAATTTTTGCCACTTGGTTACTGATGGCGCTGCGATGGGTCATAAACAGGGTCTTAACGCCGCCTTGTTCCCGCAGAAAATCCACCGTACCATCGTGCCAAGGGGGGCAATCTACCAATGTGTTGCCGCTTTTTTCTACAATGAAGTAGGCTGTACCACCCAAGGTTTCGCGATTTGGTGTGAAGCTATAGACCGTGGGGAAGATCTCGCGAGGGGGTTTGGGGGGACGGATATTGTTCAACGCGGTATCGCCTATTTCTGTTGGTAAATCGCTACTATTGTTGCATTCCCTTGGGGTTTCGACAATTTATCTATGGTGGCGATCGCCGTCGGTAGTCTCAGTATTTTTAGGAAGGTTAAACGTCAAGTTTCATGGAAGTCTGGTTGCTCTTTTTTATTATGGGTGTGTTGACCTACACCCTCATCCGTCGCACTGTACCGCGAGAAAACAAGGCTCCCATCGGCTTGCTCTGGCTGGTGATGATGCTTCCGGCATCGTCTTGGTTGATCTGGATTTTGATCTATGGCACAGCCGTCCAAATGCCCCTCTTGGCGATGTTGCCTCTACTGATCATTTCGCCAGTCACCTATTGGTCGCTGATTGAATGGGGTAAACCGGCGAATAAAGAAGATAATCAAACGACAGAAGTGGCTTCTGAAGTGCTGCCGAAAAAAAGCAAAAGCACCATTTCTCTGAAAAAAGAACATTCAAATACCGATCAAAAACCCAAACAAGCGATCCGTCCCATCAGCAACAAAGAGGAAGAAGCCCTAAGGGACTGTTTTCCTTGGGGGATCTATTATCTCCAAAATATTGACTATTACCCCCAAGCTGTCATCTGTCGTGGCAAATTAAGGGCTGTCCCAAAGGAGGCTTATCGTACTATTCGCGAGAATGTCGAAAATTTATTTGGCGATCGCTTTATCGTTGTGTTTCAGGAGAGCTTTAAGGGTCAACCGTTTTTTGCCCTCGTCCCCAATCCTTGGAAAGCGGCACAAGAGTCTGGTAATCAAGAACCTCTCACTCGGCCATTTTTGGCGATCGCCCTGATGGTGATCACGATATTTACGGCGACAGTGATGGGTGTGGAACTGCAAAATATCGAACCGGAAGCTCTCCAGCAAGATCCCTCGTTACTGTGGCGGGGCTTTCCCTATGGTTTTCTGGTGGTCTTGATTTTAGGACTCCATGAGCTTGGTCACTATTTCACGGGTTTGTATTACAAGGTCAAATCAAATCTGCCCTATTTTGTGCCCATTCCATTTTTTGTTGGTACTTTAGGTGCCTATACCCAACGTCGTTCTCCCATTCCCCACCGCCAAGCGCTTTTTGATATTGCGGCTGCTGGCTCGTGGGTGGGGATGTTATTGACCTTACCCTGTCTCTGGATTGGTTTAAGTTTGTCCCAGGTTGTGCCGATGCCGGAGGAAACTAGTTTATTAACCCTGAATGAATTTGACCCGCGTTTTTCTTTTTTATTGGCTCTCATTAGTCGCTTAGCGATGGGGGCACAGTTCACTGCCGATATGGCGATTGATTTACATCCCGTGGCGATCGCCGGTTATGTGGCCTTTATTTTCGGCGGTATGCAGCTTTTACCCATTGGGCAGTTGGACGGCGGTCTGATGAGTCATGCGGTCTTTGGTCAACGTACGGCCGGTGTGATCGCTCAGGTGGCGCGCCTTTGTATGATTGCCGTTGCCTTTGTCGAGCCAAATTTTTTATTCCTTGCCATCTTTGCTATTTTGATGCCCCTAACCAATCAACCGGCCTTAAACGATGTAACGGAGCTGGATAATCGTCGCGATTTTGCCGGAATTTTAAGTTTGGTGTTTGTGACATTAATCTTTTTACCTGTACCTGGGGCGATCGCCACTTGGTTAAATTTCTAGGGCACTGCCCAAAATAATTTAATTTTTAAGGTTTAATTTTTAAGGTTTAATTTTTATCAGGATTACAACTAATTTTGTCGTACAAATACGCTAAAACAACGGTGGTTTTGTCGCGTCCACCAAGGTTGTTTGTTATGGATTACGGTCAATTTTTCGAGTTATTTTGCCAAATATGAATCTTTTTAAACGACTCCGTCTTTTTAACCTCACAACTATTGCGGCGATCGCCCCTGCCATGACATTTTTTGCCATCCCGGCTCTGGCACAGGAGACCCGTCCCTTAGCCGTTGTGGTTAATGGTGATGCAGTACAGATGCAAGCTGTAGAGATGGCTTTAAAACAGTTAGATGCGGAAATCTGGCAAATGCCCCACACTGATTTTATTGAAGGTGGTAGTTCTCCCCATGGGATTCAGTTACGCTCCCTCGACAGCCCTGACACCTTATTGATCATCGACGGGAAATCTGCTTTAAATAAAATTCCTGAAAGCCGCCCTATTTTTCTTATTGGACAAGCCGTCGGAGCCCAGTCCGTTGCCAAGCTCGTTCCTCTTATTGAACGTCCGATTCAGCTGGTGGCTCTAGTCCATCCACCCACTAATGATACGGTGCTCTATTCCAATGCAGTGAGTCCTCAAGTTGGTGTGTTTCTCAGTTATTTCCAACTACCCAATACCCACAACGACACGGATACCTTTAATCTTGGCGAACAACCCTGTAATCCTGATTTTGGTTGCTCTCAATTTAGTGATGACGGCGATCGCGCCACTACCGAAGACTGGATTCAAGCGGACATTATCAACCAACTCGAAGTCGCACTAAACTTACCTGCCACAACCAATACGGCCATATCTGATCTAGCAGAAAATTTTGCCCCTAATGCCACCAATGACAGCTTTCAACTAACTGCCAACAGTACATTAACAATTCCATCTCCCGGTTTCCTCGGCAATGATAACGATTTAAATGGTGATCCACTCAATTCTCCACACACCATTCGAGGAGCCCAAAATGGCACTTTAAAAGTCTATGTCGATGGTTCTTTTGAATACACACCCAACCCAGACTTTGTCGGCACTGACAGTTTTATTTACGCCGTGAGCGACGGCACAAATACCGCCCAAGCAGAAGTCACCTTGTCCATTGTTGCCAGCCAACCGACACTAGCGGCTCAAAATGACAGTTTTGAGGTGGTAGCAAACACGCTGTTTTCACTACAAGCCCCAGGCATTTTAGCTAATGATTTGAATCCCGAAAATCTACAACTCCAAGTCCCCGTGTACAATTATGCTGGTCAAAACGGAACATTAGTTATCTTTAATGGCGGCGGTTTGCAATATACGCCAAATCCGGGATTTATTGGCACAGATAGCTTTACCTACACAGTCAGTGATGGCCAAAATCGCTCACAGGCAAGGGTCACCTTTAATGTTTTACCAGCCAACTAGGGCTAGTAATTAACCTGAGTTCGGTTTAAGAAAGGTTCGGAATGACGATGCGGTGAAGGGGAGAGTGAGTGAGGGGGGATTTTTTATGCCAACCAACAACCACAGGTATCAAAAAATGTGAATTTCGATTGATTCACCGTTTCTTCCTCTTCCTGTGTCTCCCGTTTCTCGGAGGCATTCAGGTTGAAATTTTAACCCGACCTGACGTTAATTAATCTCGATAGGCCAGCAAAACAGGATAGTGAAAACTCTTCGTTATTAAGGTTTTTGCTAAAATTCTTCTAAGGTCGGGGCGATCGCCTTTATGGGATTTGGCGTTGATGGCTGCATTTTCCGAGAGGGAATCACAGAAAAATATGGTTCAATTTGTCCATCTTCGACCCAACCAGAAAAATGCTGCACCGTTGTACTCGCAGAGGTCAGTTCAACGAGCTCTAGCTCCCCTCGCATCGCATTCACATCAAGCAGTCCAGCATCCGTATAACCCCTTTCGCTGATGCCCGATGCCCCAAGAGCGAAGACATTAATATTCACTTCATCAAAGCCACGGACAAAGCGATCGCCACCCCAATGCCATTCCCGTCCTGGCCAAAAAACATTAGTTTCCCAAGGCGGTGTGGGCTGGGACGATGCCTCATTTTGCCAGCGGTAACCCCCTTCCGGTACCGTCACCATGATCCCCACCGGGTAAGCCACCTCAAACCGACCAAGGCGATTGGCCTCCTCCTCAAACTCCATGGGAGTAAGACTAGACCACCAGTACACTTCAGTCGTGGCCGACTCTCCCGTGGGCGTTAAAGTCGTCAAGGGCGTTGTCCCCAACAAGCTGCCATACAGGGGAATACCACCAGTCGGAATTGCCGTTTCCAAAATAAATTCCCAACAATTCCACGCTTCCCAGTCTTTGACCTGTTGCCATGGAAACTCACAAATCCCACTCCCCGTCGCAACCCATAGCGATTCACCATCAAGGGCTAAATCCGTCGGGATTGCCCCCACAAGGGGACTATTGTGCACACTATAGGCCGCCGTTTTACCGTTCTGCCAAGTATCAGCGGTAAAGGTATAAGTGACCAAGCCCTTCGCGGGCACTAAAGCAGACCCTTCCACAGAATATTTTGTTCCTAGCCACAAAATGGTCTCATTACCGACCGTCGTCGCAAGCATATCGGTAATTTGCTCACCGATTAAATTAATCGGCTGGGTTTTTTCCAGACTATTGGTATTGAGGTCGTAGCGAATGAGGGTTGTCAGTCCGCTAAATCCTTCCCCTTGCTCGGATATCACCGCAAACAGTAAAGCATCCTCAATTTGCACGACACGACTCACCATGGGAAAACCGAGGTCAAAGCCAAGACCAAGTTGGCGCACCTGCTCTAGGGTGTAGAGATCTAAGGTGAGCGGTTCTGTCGCACCATCTGGGGTTAATTCAAAAACGACTTTTTCGGGGCTTTTGCCGTAATCGGGAAAAGGATTGGGAGATAAATTCGCACGATACTGAATCGTTTGACCGTTAGCCTCAATGGTTTCACGGGGAGGGTCGGACAATTCGTCAAAGGCCAAGCCATCAAAGTCATCTTCCGCTTGGGTCAGGCTTGGTGACAAAATCGCCCATTCATTATTTGCCCGACAAAAAACTAAGTCATGATTTACCGTTTGAAAAGTAACGGTATCATCGGTGAAATCTACTTCTTGGGTCGCATAATTAAAAATTTCTGTGAGATAGGCTTGGCTATTGGCATCAAATTTTCGCGCTTCTGGATCGCTATCGGGGCAATTTGCGGGGGTTTCGGCAACGGGTTCCGAGACGCTAGAGTTTGTGTTGTCGCTAGTTGTTGTCTCTTCGCAGGCGAATAGGAATGTCATTGCACAGCCCCACAGTAACGGCGATCGCCAGACTTTTTTCATACCAAACCCACTCATAAATAACGAACTACATTGTCATTGTCCTGTGCCATCATCATATAAGCAGGTTTTTGTGATTTGCCTATCGTTACAAAAAATGATCAAAAGAGAAACATCTCCCCAAAACTCTACCGGGCAACCAAGCCGACGTATACTCAGACGCATATTAAAGCGACTACTACTTATCCTCGGTTTGAGCCTCTTGCTCTTACTCAGCGACGGTATCTGGACACCCCTGAGTCGGGCAGACATTCGTCAGTACCATAACGGCAATGGCGACATGCTCGATCAAGCGCGCCATTCATTGCGGGATATTGACCGTCGTCCTTGGCAAGTGGTGGTATTTCGAGATGTCAAAAATGGAGTGGCAGGCCATCTGGAGTTGCGCCTAGTGGGATTTCCTACTCAAATTGACTTTCAACACCCCCAGCCTTTACTGATTCAGACCCGTAGCGGTCAGGATTTTCAAGCCCCTGACGAATTTGGGGACAATGGGCCAGCGGCTAATGTTGGCCAGTACGATATCACCGAAATTTTGCCGCGGCTACCCCAAGATGAGCCTCTAGTCCTGGAGCTACCGACGGTACAACGGGCAACCCTTAAAGTGCCAGCATCTGTCATTTCTGAATGGCGGCTCATTTCTTAACCGAAACTTTAAATAAAAATTTCTAGCTGTCCCAAAGCCTTGATTTATGGGCTTTTCGGCCTCTGGCACAACATAGCGTCCATAGGAATTGCGGCAAAAAAATACGAGGGGCAAAAACAACTTTTCCTGTTAAACAACAATGTATCTGTAATAACAAATAGAAATTCTGTACTTCATTTTTGTCTATCGAAAACTCTCGCAGGGTTCTAAGCTCTCGTTTTTATTTCGGTAATCAAGGGAGTGGTATGGGTTGTTTAGTGAGTAGGTCTGCATATATCGGCATTATGGATGAGTCTCGGTTAGTTCGCTACGCAAAACAGGGGGAACCTGAGGCGATCGCCAGTTTTCTGGGGAATCATCTGGCGCGTTTTAATGTGTGGGTAACGGCAACACCAGACCGCTATTGTCTAAACCTCAGCCTCGATAGCTTAGAGCCACCACCACCCGAAGTGATTTTGCCCCCTGTGCAGCAGCTAATCCGTAGGCTTAACCCAGACAATGTCGAACTCGTCAAAATTTCTGCGAGGCATTATGGTGATTTGCAGGCTGTCTGGCAACAGACTTTTCTATTAAGCGAAATTACGCTAAATCAGACTTTTCTAGAGCGCACCACTGAACTAGATTCCCCGGCTAGCTCGGCCATTGCCGTTAAGCGAAAAGCTGGCAAAACAGCACAATTAACCTCGGCGACACAATTGGCGATCGCCATTAATAAAAATCTCCAAAATTTAGATGTCGCAGCGAAAGTTGTCCACCACAGCAACATCATTCGGGTAGAGCTACGGGGACGACAAGTGCCCCAGCGGGAAGCTTGCCTCACGATTATTTACGATCTTTTGCAGCGACTAGACCTGCCCGCAGTGGAAATTGTACAGGTCATAGGTTTAACAGCCAGACAACTGGAACCATCCTGGGCGGAGGATATTATGCTCGACGATATTCTACTGAGCCGCCAAAAAACCTTTTACAAAAAATTTGTCTCTTTCAAGGAAGAGGAAGAATTTTGGTTGCCCCTTGGTTTTGGTTTAGCTGTTGGGCTGATCCTCTTTGTCGTGCCACTTTTCGATTTTGCCTTCAGTGTGGCGGGAACGCTGATTTTTGATATTGGACAGGCCCTTGGCTATAGCTTAATGGGTTATTTGCCAACGGCCATTAATAATCCCTTTGAGGGAGGTGGTGTCATGGCCGCATCGGGGCGATCGCCGCTTCTCTTTGGTAGTTTTTATGGCCTGTGGGGACTCCTTCTCTTTTTGGGCAGACGACGATTTTTATTGATTTTTATGGTGATTATGATCGCGCTATGGCATGGTCTTATTTATCAATCCACCATCCTCACCAATTTATTTGTTGGCGTGAGTGGACAGCTGATGTTGTGGGCTTTGGCTTCGGTGTTTTTCTATTGTGCCCTCGGCGGCTACTCCTGTCGTAACCAAGGGGAACGCTCTCTTTATATGGTTTTTGGCACATTTTTTATGTTTCACCACTTGGAGCGATATTGGCAAATGTGGCATGACAGCACAAACACATTGGAGTGGGGTGCATTACTGGGTATTGCTTTAACATTAACGCTACCCTATTTGACCTACTGGATTTTTCGGGCAAACAGAGATCGCCAAAAAGGGAAACAGAAGCGCTCTGTTCGTACTTTACAATCAGCTTAATTTCTACGGGGCGTTAATCTTGATTACGACAAATGCTGGGCGATCGCCGCTTCCACCGCCCCAGACCAACCACGACAGCCTGTATCTGGCGCTACTTGCCAGCCATATTTCTCGATAAAAGGAATCAAATCAGGGTGAGCGCCCTTTATTCCCGGCACAACAATGGCCACATCAACAGCTTCGAGCAGCGACAAATCATTGGGGCTGTCTCCTAAACCTACCGTGGTAATTTTTTCGTCCCCATCATGGGTCAGTTGCCATGCCTTCGCCACCAGTTGCACCGCACGACCCTTTGCCGCTCCGGCTCCGAGTAGGTGACAAAAGCGGTTCCCCACAAGGATTTTAAAGCCGAGTTCTTGGGCGATCGCCTCTAGGGTTTGCATGGAAGTTTCTGGTCGAACAAAGGGCTCACTAAATTGGCGATCGCAGGCCTGTTGGATCGCTTCAGCAGATAATCCTGTAGCCGCTTCTAATTCCGCGACCGTCAAATCCCCAAAGCCCCGTAAGGTTTCACCGGTCTGCTCTGACAATTGCTGAAGACCTTGCCGAGCCTCTTCGTAAGTTACCCCTAGGGTAAGCATGTCGAGATTCGCCACCACTGTTGTTGATAACTTTTCTAATTGCACAATCTGCTGAAAATCAAAACGCGTATCGTTTAGCTCAAAAAAAACACCGCTTCCATTTTCAACGATGAAGGGATCCCCCAAACCGAGAGCAGCGCGTAAATCACTGACCTCAGCCTTGGTTTTACTCGTGGTGGGTATCACCGGTACGCCTGCCGACCGTAGTTTTTTGAGAGTGGGAACGGCATCATCATACTGGTAGTCATCATGGTTTAGTAATGTGCCGTCGAGATCAGTGAAGCAAAGGAACATTGGTAATCCAAGCGATTTGGTAGGGACTGAGGTTTAACTTTTCGGTGTCCTCGGTAATGGTGAGTCTACCAAGGAGATCATGCCATTCGTCGGTACAAATCAAATTTAAGTTTGATACAGCCACTGACTTCGGGCGATCGCTGAGATTGTAAATGCAAAAAATACTCTGACGGCGATCGCGACTTTGCCGCCACAACCCAAAAATTGAGCCACTCCGAAAATCAAGGGTGTATTGGGTGGCATTGGGGTGAAACGCCTTTTGTTGCCGCCGGATGGAAATCAACCTTTTGAGTTCATTAAAGACCCAATGTTGGTCAGAGTCCGGGTCATCCAGCTTGGCACACAGCTCTGCATAATCCCATTGGTGGCGGTTAATGCTGCGATTGTGTCCTGTGGCTTCTAATTTTTCATAGTCATTGGGCGTTGCCAGCAAACTATGGATATAAAACGCAGGCACACCTTCGAGAGCCATCATGATCGCTTGGGAGCAAACAAACCGCTGCCGTTGCCATTTATCCTCACCTTTGATCGTGCCTTTGAGGGCATCAAACAAGGAAATATTCAGCTCATAGGGACGCTGAGTACCATCACTCTGACTACGGTAATTAATCCTTGCCCCGAAGCCTTCAATGGTTTTCACCAGCTGGGTAAACTCTTCTCCTTCAATGAGACCTTCCGCCGGACGTAACCCTATCCCGTCATGGGAAGCGGTGAAGTTGAAATAAGCACAACCCTCTTGGGCTGGCGGCATACTTTTCATCCAAGTTTTGAGGTGTTTCGACTCGCCACGAATTAAAGCGTTTAACAGCAGTGGCGGCAGACTAAAGTTGTAGATCATGTGGGCTTCATTGCCCCGCCCGAAATAGCTGAGATTTTCACGGTTAGGAACGTTCGTCTCGGTAATGAGCACGGTGTCGGGATAGGTTACGGCCAAAATTTCCCGAAAAAGCTGAATGGCAAAATGGGTTTCTGGCAGGTGGATACAGGGCGTATTTAATCTTTTCCAAAGAAAGCCAACGGCATCAAGGCGAATAAAGCGCGCCCCATTACGGCAATAGCTCAGCAGAATATTGATAAATTCCAATAGCACGTCAGGATTCGCGAAATTCACATCCACTTGATCGGCGCTAAAGGTTGTCCACACATATTTGATGCCATTGACGGTGTCGACGGGCGTTAGTAGGGGGCTACTGCGGGGGCGAATCACTTGGTGGCAATCGGTTTCGGGGGGATATTCGATGAAGTAGTGACAGCCGGGTTCTTCTTGTTTAATGAACTGCTGGAACCATTCGGATTGGCTGGAAATGTGGTTAATCACAAGATCTGCCATCACTTCAAAGTTCTCGGCGATCGCCGCCACATCATCCCAAGTGCCTAGACGAGGATTGACCTTCAGATAATCAATCACGGCAAAACCATCATCAGAGCTATAGGGGAAAAACGGCAGGATATGAACACCACTAATCACCCCATCCAGACGAGCATCCAGAAACTCTTTCAAAATCGGTAAAGTCGGGCGATCGCCCTCATCTTGGCTCGGCAACAGAGTATCGCCATAGGTAATCACCAATGTCGTCGTTTCGTCCCACAGCTGCGGTGCCGCTGCCGTCCCTTCCTCCGGTACATGCTCGGCGATCGCCTTGACGATCCTAGCTTTTAATACCCCAAACTCCACATCAGGATAAAGAGTCTCTAAATAAAACCGGAGGCGATCGCCAAAATCAGAAAAAGAAACAGTCATAACCAGTTAAAACACCTAAACATCATCACTTCAGTAGCCCACAACCAAGGCACAAACCAGAGCCCCTTGTCCGACAAAATAAACACAAAAGATCACCCAGTCCCATTACCTTAAAAAGACAAACAATAATCAAGACCAAGTTTCCTATCAGTCCCATGTCACCCCCCTTTGTCCTGGGCAATACTGCAATTAGACCTAAGTCTAAAACGCATCCCAGCCTACGTTGTAGGGGTTGTTACACCTTTTAGCACATAGAGCACAAAGAATTGAAAAGAATACGATACCCTTAGGACATTCAGCTTGCTTTGTGAAAAAGGTCGCCCAATATGGATTTCAATCAAGACTTTATTACAACGATCCACGACTTTAACGCCGACATTAGCTATCTAGAAAAAAGGCTACGGACTCTCAGTGCAACAAGCCCCATGGCTTTGCTCATTCCTTCCCTATACGAAGAACTCCAACGTCCAGCCCTAACCACCATCAAAAAACACCTTAAAAGCTGTGATTACATCAAGTTCGTTAATGTCTGCCTGTATGCCGAAACCCAAGAACAATATCACCATGCCGTCGAGTTTTTTAGCGAACTGCCCCAGCATGTCAACGTGATCTGGACTAATGGCCCCAGAATTACAGAACTGATCAGTAAACTGGCAGAAAAAAAGCTTAATTTACTTGATTACGCCGGTAAAGGTTGGGCCGTGTGGTTAGGGCTGGGTCTATCTTCCCTACAAGCCGATATCATTGCCCTGCACGATGCCGATATTGTCACCTTTGACCGCTCCCTTGTCGCCAAACTTTTTTATCCAGTTGCCGAACCAGAATTTGGCATTGCCTACAATAAAGCCTATTACACCCGCCTCGGCCTAGAAACCCGTGCGATGCATGGTCGCGCTGTGCGGTTATTCGTTGCGCCATTGCTGGCCACCCTTGAGGATGTTCTGGGTCGTAATGCTTATCTACATTATCTGCGCTCCTTCCGTTATCCACTAGCGGGAGAATTTGCCCTGACCTCGGTACTGGCGGTAAACCTCCGCATTCCCTGCGACTGGGGTTTAGAGGTAGGGTTGCTGGCGGAAGTGTATCGCAATGCGGCTCCCAAACGGATTGCCCAGGTGGATCTTGGCTTTTTTGACCACAAGCATAAAGCAGTGGGCGACAATCCCACGGAAGGCTTGCAAAAGATGTGTACGGAGATTTTGTCATCGATTTTGCGCACCCTAACGGAGTCTGAATCGGTCGTTTTTTCTAAGGGTCATCAAACGGCATTGCAAGTGAAGTTTAGGCGCGTTGCCCAGGATTTAATTCGTCAATATTTTGTTGATGCAACCTGTAATGGCATCCCCTACGATCGCCACCGGGAAGAGATGACGGTAGAAAGTTTCGAGAAAGTGATTCCCATTGCGTTTAAAAAATATCTCAACGAACCGGTAGCTTCTCGAATTCCTGACTGGACTAGGGCTTTAGCCGTTATGCCAAATCTACGGGAATTGCTCCATCTCGCTGTCGAGCAAGATATGGCCGAGGCCAAGGCGACCAATGCTCGCTAGGATATTTTGTACAAGTTTTCAAGCTAAAATCTAGATGTAATGGGTAAGGGGCGATCGCCTCTTTTTTATGAGCTTTATTAGCCGAGAAAACGGTCAATCAGTAGCGGAGCAAAGCGATTGAGGGAATAAAAAAAGACAAAAAACAAAATTGCTTTATTGATCACCATATCCCAACGTTTCTTCGGAATATCATGGTCAGGGTATTGCAGTTTCCAACGTTTTTTTGTTGCTGCTTTTTGTAAAATTTCAGGGGTGATAGCCAGCCGTTCAACGCGACGGTAGGGCGGCGCGAAAATAAAACCGCCAATATTTAACCCCGCTTCGCCATGATGGAAATACCAAAGATAGTTATCTAAATCGACTTTAAATTCCTCGCCAAAACTTTTCATGAAGTCGTTGCAGGCATCCGCTTGTAAATCAAAGGTTTGGAATAAATCAGTATCTGGATTTAACAGGGTTTCAGAAACTTCTAATTCTGTTTGGATAAAGCGATAAACTTCGGCGATCGCCACCATTGCTATAGCCTCAAATTAAATGGTAAAAAATCATTTTGGAAAGTAGTTTAGATCAGAAATCTCTGCCATTGAAAAAGGGACATCCTTAGGAAAAGATGCTGCGGGAAAATGCTCCACCGGGACATGATCTTCGATGGACATCGTAGCGCAAGCAGCCTGGTAACAATCAAAAAGTACCGATTCGGCAAAATCTTTTAACGTTGGACTCGCTGTAAAATAATCATTGAGCTGGTAGCGATATTCGCTCATTGTTTCGACCCACCGATGACAGCGGTTTTGGGGCTGATGTTGCCATTTTAGTAGCTGCAATAGTAACAAGCGTAGCGTACTTTTAATTTTTAGCTCTTCATCAATTGCCATTAATTTTAGTACTCGACACAATTGATCAATGTCTTTTTTGGGTAAATTACTAGCCTGCATTTGACTAGGGATTTGGGTAAGCCACTGATAAAAATCTTGCCGTGAAAGTGGCGACCATTCATCCTTGAAATCTGCCATAACAGAGTCGGCGATCGCCGACTAATTACGATATATTTTCACCAGATCATCAAGACTATATTGCGACCCTTCACCAATCGCTTTCATTTGCCAACCCTCACGAGTACGGCGCAACTCAGCCATTTTCATTAATGTTTGATTTGTATAGGCCGACTCGGACAGTTTGTAATAGGCAATTTCACGATTGTTACTCAGATCAACTAAACGAACAAAGGCATTTTGTATTCCGCTAAAATCCTGTTTTCTTTCTTTTCCCATATAAATATTTACCGTAAATAAAAGGGACGAAATATACTCAGGGATTTTATTGAGTTCTACTAAAATTTGCTCATCATCGCCCTCGCCCTCACCAGTAAGATTATCGCCTTGGTGGTGGATTGCCCCAGAGCTATGGTGCAGATTTGCGTAATAAACGACATCGTTTTTACCCTTTAGCTTCTCGCTGGCATTGAGGCACAACACAGAAGAATCAAGATCAATAGTTGTACTCGCTTTAAAAAGATCCAAGAGATTTCTGCGAGCAGGACTTTTTGCCATATCCCACCCCAATCCCAACATGATTTTATTGAGTTTGGGAGCTTCTTTTTTTAAGGAAATACTATTTCCTTTTTTGAGTTGAATTACCATAATATTTTCAGTTTAAACTTTTATTTTGTAGCAGTACCAATGGGGGCGATCGCCGACAGTTCGAGATGGGGATGATCACTCCTAATTTGATTGAGATTCCACTCATTTTTCAGGAGTAAAACAGGACGCTCCCACAAATCTTTGACGACCATCGTATTAAAAATTTTGCCAGCTTTTTCGAGGGCTTCCCAGCCATTGGTCACCCAACGCGCCACACTATAGCCCATCGGTTCGAGGCGACTTTCGACACCATATTCACTCTGGAGACGATGCTGCACCACTTCAAATTGCAGTTGTCCCACCGCCGCAAGGATGGGTTCTCGCTTAAATTCATCGGTGGAATACATAATTTGTACCGCACCTTCTTCTTGCAATTCTTTAATCCCCTTTTGAAACTGCTTAAATTTGGAGGGATTGGGATTTTTAAGATAGGCAAATAGTTCGGGAGAAAAACAGGGAATGCCTTCATACTCAAGCTTTTTGCCTTTATAAATGGTGTCGCCAATGGCAAAAACGCCGGGATTATTTAAACCAATTACATCGCCAGCATAGGCCTCTTCGAGGGATTCGCGCCCTTGGGCAAAGAGCTTTTGGGGACGGGATAGGCGCACCGTTTTGCCTGTCCGAGCATGACTGACGGTCATATCTTTCTCAAATTTGCCTGTACAAACCCGCACAAAGGCGACGCGATCGCGGTGTTTAGGATCCATATTGGCCTGGAGCTTAAACACAAATCCGGTGAATTCTGGGTAGGTCGGTTCTAGGTCGCCGAGGGTCGAAGCGCGGGGTTCGGGTTTTAGGGCATAGTCGAGGAAGGAGGTGAGAAATAGCTGCACACCAAAGTTGGTCATGGCACTACCAAAAAAGATGGGGGTCTGTTGGCCGCCATGGATCGCTTCGAGGTCAAATTCTGCACCGATTTCGTCGAGAATTTCTAACTCTTCCCGGAATTGTTCGTATAGTTCTGGTTCGATGAGTTCTTCTAAAATGGGATCATCAAGGTCAAAGATTGTGTCCTTTGCTTCCTTCGCACCGTGAACTGTGCGTTCGAATAAGTGCACTTTACCTTCGCGACGGTCATAAACGCCTTGGAAGCGATCGCCCATGCCGATTGGCCAATTCACCGCATAGGTCGATAGACCCAATTCACTTTCAATTTCATCGATCAGCTCTAGGGGTTCTCGACCGGGACGGTCAAGCTTATTGACGAAGGTAAAAATCGGCAGTGATCGCAGTTTGCAGACTTCAAATAATTTGCGGGTTTGGGTTTCTAGACCCTTTGCCGCATCGACGAGCATGACGGCATTATCAGCCGCTGCTAGGGTACGGTAGGTATCTTCACTAAAATCTTGGTGACCCGGTGTGTCGAGGAGATTAATTTGGTAGCCGTTGTAGAGAAATTGCAACACTGTGGAGGTGATCGAAATCCCCCGTTGTTGCTCCATTTCCATCCAGTCAGAGGTTACTTTCCGCTGTTCTCGCCGTGCCTTTACTGCCCCTGCTTCATGGATCGCGCCTCCATAGAGCAAGAGTTTTTCGGTGAGGGTGGTTTTACCTGCGTCAGGGTGGGAGATAATCGCAAAATTCCGTCGTGTCCGGACGGCATCTTCGATTTCGTTGAGTAATTCTGCTGACATGAATTTCTGTGAGCGTTTACAGTCTGCTTAATTTAAGCCATCTCCCATTGTACTTCCTTCGTCAACCCGCCCGGCGATCGCCGCACTCAGCCCCTATTCTAAAAGTCCTTGAATTGGCAGATTCGGGGGATATTCCACTGTGTATTGGTAGGTGAAGGTGAATTTTTCTTGGGGATTAAGCTCTGTTTTCCAGGTGAGAATGCCGAGTTTTGTGGGGTCGATTTTTGGTTCTATTTTTTGGAGATTGACCTTGATTTTTTCGTGGCGACCGATGGGGATTTGTTCTTGGAGGGTGAGGGATTTTGGTTGGTCGCGGAGATTTTTAACGGTTATTTCGTAGGCATAGGTAATGCGGCGCAGTTGACTAATGAGGGTTTTATCTACTTGGCGATCGCCTAACTTTCTTTCTATTTGCAATCCCTCGTCGATGCCAAGATTTAAGGTCATATCCTGTCCCGGCGAAATATTTTGCAGCTGATCTTTCCCGACAAAGGCTTGATCTCGAAACAGATTTGCGACTCCCGGCAACAGGGTGACACCATCCATGGGATTTGTGACGTTCCCTTGGAGATAGGCAAAGCTCACCTTCTGGGGCAACGCCAAATAGGTCAGCTCGATAGGATACTCACCGTGAAATAGGGTTACTTGGTGGGGATTATGATCACTGGGAATATTGCCTCCAGCGCCCACATGGAAAGTCACGGTACTACCTTGCTGTTTCACCTCAGAGGTCGATGGTGCAGATTCGATAATTTCTTCCTCTGGCATCGCTGCAGCGACCATTGCCTCGTCGGCCATTTCCCTCCCCGGTGGAGGCGATCGCCGTTTTTTTGCCCTTGGCATTGTAGTGGCCATCGGTCTTGGGGGCGGCACTTGACGAATATTGAGATACCACGGTGATAGCTCCGGCGGAATAATGCCTTGGGCAACTTGGGCAGTGGAAATCGTCAAATCCGCATTATGCCAAGCTTCGCCGGTACTCTGAATTACATCTGCAAGGTAGTCGAGGGTTAGGGTTTTCCTAGCGGTGTCAATGGCAAGGTCGTACCGGGGCAACCATTTTGCCTGGCTGACTTGGTAATTAATATCGAGTTCAAATTCACCGCTACCAACAACTTCCACCGTTAAAGCGAGGTCATAGTGGCGTTTTTTGGCGGGGTTGCGCAGGAGTGCTTTTTGTTGTTCAAGGGCTTGGATTTCGCGGGTTAGCTGGCGGATGCGCTCTTGGTGATTTTGAATTTTTTGGCTAAAGGTTTGGTGTTGAGTCCCGATAAAATCGAGAAAGGAGTTGGCCTGGTCGAGGGATACTTTAGCTGTCGCCAAATTCTTTGCAAAGCGTCCAACGGCTTCTTCACTGAGATTCCCGACAAAATTTTGCTGTAATGCCAGCGTTTTAAGGCGATCGCCTTCGCTTTTAGCCTCCCCCTGTAGCGCTTCGATGCGCTGATTGAGAGGAGCAATTTTATCGTCAAGGCTTTCAACTGTCACGATGGTCTCCGTGGCGATCGCCACAAACTTTACCGAGGCTGTACCGCGACCTTTAACCCGAATCGAATCCGGTGACATAGTCAGTGGTAACGGCGAAATTGACCAATATTGATCCGTCGGCGAGACAGAAAATTTGCCCCTACGGGTGACCACCGCCCGGTCGCTTAAAACCGTCACCGCGGCGATCGCCGTGTCAATGTTACGAGCCATATGGCCTTCTCCCCAGACTGTTGCATCGCTCACTTCAGGCTAACAGGACTTTTTAGCAGCGATAGATGTTTGTCGAAATTTGTTATTTCCGTTTTGCCCACTCAGCTAATGCCGGCTCAGTATCGGGAAGAGCCTCTACCGTAATATAAAAATATCGTTGCCCATCGGTTTCCGGGAGTCCTGCAAATCACATTAAATTCCGGGGATCTTCTTCCCTATCCGTCCAACGCCGAACATCGTCGCCTACTCAAAAGATAGCTTTATGCAGGGCGATCGCCACCAAAATCACCACAAAAAAGCCCCCGGAGCGCGAGGGCAATAAATCTGTTTAAAATGCCAAAATTAAGGCATATTCACAGCAGAACTTTCTAGCCATCGTAGCCAAAACCCATATTGTAGCACCGGACATTTTCCGAGGCAATAGGCTCTAACTCTTTCGTTGTACGATTGGCACGCCACACACCTTGGAAGTCAGTGATCCATTCTTGATCAATATCCACATCTCCTGTCGCACTGGCGATCGCCACAATTTCTGGATCCATCTCCCCATTAATCTGACATTCGATGAGAGCCTCTTTAGGCTGTGAAACCACAGCAGAGTCCAAGAGTTCGCGGAGTTGCTCATTGACGACCATACCATCGCGGTCAAGTTGGCGCTGCAATAATAGCTGCTCGAAACTAACCACCATTTCGCCGTTGTAATCATAGAGGGAGATGAGATAGGGCTCCTCTACCGTGGCATCCCCCAGCACAAATCCACCTCGATCAACCACGCCCTCCGGTAAACCATGTTGATCCACACCAAAGACCGGAGAAGAAGTGGAAGTATAAACCCATCCTTCGACAATTTCTAGGGGATTAGCCAGAGCGGCCAAAGGACTCAATAGTAACGGGGCGATCGCCAACGCTACCGCACGATAAGACTTGGAGAGAAATTGATGAGAAAACATAACAATATCCTTCTAGCTTTGATTTTTTTGTCCGACAGGATTGAGGCAGATATCAATAAAACATCGGTTCTGCGACCAAACCCTCTGTATTCAATACAACACCGCGTTCCATCATTTTTCCGGATTGGCCTTAGCCGCAGGTGCAAGCGCAGTAGAGACAGGCCCCCATGGCAGAAATAAAGAGACAATATCGAGTTAATCAGGATAAATTTATCAGCCGTGCCCCAATAAGCCGATGCAAATCTAGATACAACTAACTTTGCGACCCATCCTGACCTAACCATCATAACCAAAGCCAATGTTGTAACAGCGAATATTCTCAGGAGACAGTGGCTCTAGCCGCTGCGTATCACGGTCTACGCGCCAAAGCCCTTGAAACTCAGTAAACCACTCCACATCAAAATCAAAATCCCCATCGTAGGGGGCGCTGATCCCAATAACATCCGTATCTTTTTCCCCATTAATCTGGCATTCCGATAACCAACGGCCTTCCTCCGCAAAGGTCACAGAGTCGAGGATTTTTCGGGTTTGCTCATTGATTACGATGCCGTCGTGGCTATGGCGTTGCTGTTCTAAAATTTGCTCCAAACTGACAATGTACATTTCGCCATAACGATAAATCGCCAGAACCAGAGGAGCCTCTTCTTTGATGGAATCGATTAGCCAGCCCCCTTGCTGTTCCATGCCCTTGGGTAGTCCCACCTGAATGGGCTCAAAAGCACTAGAGGCAAAGCCTTGATAGGTTTCGCCTGCCATATTTTCTAGGGGATTTGCCGTTACAACCCATGGCGTTAATAGCAGTGGGGCGATCGCCACGGCTGTCATTTTTAGAGCATGAGAAACATATTGAATCCATGGCATCAGAAAGCCACCTCCGCATCACTATCAGCTAGATATAAAATCAAAAATCAAAATATTTTTGCCATCGCACCGCTGATATGCCAGTCGGTCTGCATAGGACTGCATCAAATGGAGACCAATAGCACCGATTTGTGCATCATTGCAGAAGGTGGGCGCTTCAGGCTCCGGAACCATCGTCGGGTCAAAGGGTACATCATCATCTTCAATGCGCATCGTCAAACCCCTGTCTGCGGCAGTACACTGAATGCAAATCAAATATCCTGCATCCTCTAGATAGGTATTTTCAAAAATATTCATTACCACTGCTTCTAGAAGCAGTTCCAAACGAAATGTTCCCCTTGGGGAAAATTATCCAAGAAATTATTATTCAAATAAAGCAAAAAGGCAACATTGCAACTTTATTTTAATGCTTACCTCCATCAGAGTATCGAAAAAAATGACTTAACAGAATACTTCGTACTAGAAAAAATAGTCATCACCCTCTTGTATTAATCAGAAAAAGCAGAAATTAGGGCGATCGCCGTTAATTTTATGCTCAAACCTGTACCCGAGTAGCTATTTTATGAAATCTGCGAGAAGCATCTCCTAACCCTCAACAGCTTGGGTATATTCTTCTCCACCCAGAGCCGCCCGTTCTGCCGGAAGAACATCATTCCCTACACAATCAGCATATTCGTCGGCAGCACGACCGTAAACCGAGGAGGTAATATTGTCGACCCGCTAGATACCCAGGCTCTGCTCACCCCAGAAAGACAACTTAGCAAATCCTTCATCCTCAGGGGCTTCATCATAAAAAATCAAATCGCCATTATCTTGGCTATTTACCGAGTGGGCATGATTATTCATGGGCTGCAAGATTGTGCGTCTCCATAATGGAGTACAAGATCTCTGCACACCCAGACAATTTTGATATAAGTCTTTCATTACTTCTGTTTTTAACGTGTTTAACCATGTTTTTTACGTAGATTTTATGGGGAGAGTGCTGGGCGATCGCCGTCTTCTTTGCAAAATATCTTTACCAAAAAAGCTCTAAATGTTGCCCAATTCATCCTTTTGTTAAGTGAAGATTCGATACTGTGATAAAGCGAAGATTTCTGTGAAGAAATGAAACTTAAGTTCATCGTTGCCACTGGAATAGATGCAGTAGACTAGCGGCATATGGGTTTTTATTTTTTTATTTTTTTTCTACATAAAAAAGTGTGAAATCACCATGGGTTAAATATTGTTTGGTTCGACTCAACTCTGCCATGTTAGCTGCCAGCATTATTCATAGGACGCAATGCTTGAAGATTTAGATGCCACTTTAGAAACTCTAATTCAGCGGGAATTTCCGGCGGATGTTCCTTCGTCTTCAACGGCAGTTCATATTAGTTTTGAAACGCCTTTTCATGGGGCCATTTCCCAGAAGCCAGCCCTCAACTTTTTTTTGTATGACGTACAGGAAAATTTGGAGTTGCGTAATGTGGTTGGCGGTTGGGAGCGGCAGGATAATGGCCGGGCGGTAAAACAGCGTCCCCCTGCGAGGGTTGATTGTTCCTATTTGGTGACGGCATGGCCTCAAAATGATGAGGATATTCAAACGGAGCACCAGTTGCTCGGTGAATTAACGCGGATATTGTTGCGATTTCGGCGTATCCCGGAGGTCTATTGGCAGGATAGTTTGAAGGATCAGCCGGTTCAAATCCGTATGGTGAGTTTGCGTCCGAGTAATCTCAATAGTTTTGGGGAATTTTGGCAGGCGATGGGTGGCCGTGATGGCACAAGGCCGAAGGTGGTGTTGCACTGTACTGTGACGATCGCCGTTGATCTGGAGTTGGAAGCGTCGGAAGCGCCATTAGTCGGTATGGTCCTAGGGGAGAAACACTAAATGTTAAAACTCTCTTTCAAAAATGTGCAGGTGGCGATCGCCGGGAAAGTTTTACTGGCAGAAACGGGCGAATCTCTGGCTGGGGCTAGGGTAGAGATGATTGAAATGCCCTCGAAATTACAACGTATTCTTCAGCTGAAGGCGATGCAGGTGGGGAAAAAATGGGACACTTTACCGGAAAGGATTGATCGTCAATTTACCCGTGGCGACGGCAGTTTTTTCTTTACGGATTTGCCCCTAGGAGATTATGTTTTACAGGCTTCAGTTCCCGATGGCGGCGATCGCTATCAAGCGGTGACTAGGGCGTTTCAGGTAAAACAGCAACAGCAACAGACGGGGATAAATTTCGCAACAGCGACTGGTAATTTCGAGATTTTACCGACAGGCCTTAAGGGTCAAATTTTAGGGAA
The DNA here is from genome assembly GCF_001904615.1 of [Limnothrix rosea] IAM M-220. Taxonomy (NCBI): domain Bacteria; kingdom Bacillati; phylum Cyanobacteriota; class Cyanophyceae; order Chroococcales; family Geminocystaceae; genus Picosynechococcus; species [Limnothrix rosea] IAM M-220. The sequence goes on along the minus strand of NZ_MRBY01000013.1, from coordinate 56,582 downwards.
TGGGCAGGCGATCGCCTACGCTAAGATTCGAGCAGTTGAGGATAATGCAGAGACCCTGAGCGATGTAGACGGCAAGTTTCGATTTGTGGGGTTAAGCGCTTCGACCCAACCTAGCGTTTTTCAAATTTCTCGTACTGATCATCCATCGCAACGGCGATCAGTAATGCTGCAACGGGGGGTGATGACAACCATCGATTTTGTTTTGGATTGAGACAGACTTTGGGGTTATGGAGGGTGATGGAAGTGATCCATGATCCCCCCGGCTTCGCCACCCCTTTGAAAGGGGGACAAGAAGAGATTTTAAATTTTGATGTTCTTAAGGAGTGATATCCATGCCGAGTTATCTTTCACCGGGTGTTTACGTTGAGGAAGTGCCCTCCGGTTCTGCCCCGATCGCCGGAGTCGGAACCAGTATCGCCGCCTTTATTGGCACAATTAATCCCGTGGCCTACCAAAGCAGTGGCACTACCACCCAAACCATTGGCACTAGCGCGGCTCCTGTGGCGATCGGTACGGGGGATGGCGGCACAAAAAAGAATTATGTTTTTGCGGCTTTATATCCTGTGTCTGGCGGTAATTATGGTTTTTTTGTCGATGGCGAAGCAGTTGCCGTTGAAAGCGTCACGAACAATGACACTGATCAAACTGTCACCGTCAAATTCGAGACAGCAGTAGCTTCCGGCGCAGCGATCACTGGCTATTACGACACTGAAGTCAGCGCTGCCAGCACCTCAACCTATGCCACGGAAGGGGAAATCAAACTATGCACTAATTTCACCGAATTTAAAAAATATTTTGGGGACTTTATGGCTCCCACGGGCGAGACTGCCGGCCAAAATACCCTTGCCCATTCGGTATATGGCTTTTTCAGAAATGGCGGCACGCGTTGCTATATTGTTTGGATTTCTGGTCAAAGTAAGATTGCAGGTGTCCTAGAAGATTTTGAGGCGATCGACGAAATTACCCTAGTCCTCGCGCCCGGTAGTCTCGACCTCCGCGATGATATTGCCGACCACTGCTCGAAGATGGGCGATCGCTTTGCCATATTAGATAGTCAAGAAGATCAAAATCTCAGCAGTACTTCTCTCGTTGCGGATCTCAAACCTTTTAATTCAGATTACGCCGCCTTATATTTCCCTTGGATTCAGGTCTATGACCCTAGTTCCGATAGCAATATTTTTGTGCCACCCAGTGGGGCGATCGCCGGTGTTTATGCCAGGGTAGATAGCCAGCGCGGTGTCCACAAAGCCCCAGCCAATGAAAGTATTTTAGGCGCACTCGGCTTGAAATATGCCATCAGTAAAGCCAGACAAGACGGCTTAAACCCCGACGGTATCAACTGCATTCGCCAGCTCAACGGCAACATCCGCATCTGGGGGGCGCGCACCCTTGGGGGCAATGCCAACGGCGAATTTAAATACATCAACATTCGGCGGCATTTTAACTACATTAAAGAATCCATTGATGAGGGTACACAGTGGACTGTTTTCGAGCCCAATACCTCAGAACTTTGGGCAAAAATTTCCCGCAATGTAACCGCCTTTCTCACGATGGAATGGAGTAATGGTCGTTTGTTTGGCAGCACACCGGATCAGGCTTTTTACGTGAAATGTGATTCAGAAACCAACCCCCCCGAAGTCCGTGATGCGGGGCAAGTGGTAACGGAAATCGGTTTGGCGGTGGTGAAGCCTGCTGAATTTGTCATCTTCCGCATTAGCCAATGGTCTGGCAGTTAATCAGTTATCAGTGGACAGTTATCAGTTATCAGTTATCAGTTATCAGTAATTATAAATTTGATGATTGGTTTACTAACGACCTGTTTCACTGGCTTCTGCTGAAAAGTTAACTACCACCAACCTTTGTCGTTCCTATCAAGAATGATCCATTGTTCCCTGATACCTGTTCCCTGATAACTGTTCACTGATACCTGTCCACTGATACCTGTTCCCTGATACCTGTTCACTGATAACTGTTCACTGATACCTGATACCTGTCTATGCAAGGTTTTGATTTCAAGATTCCGGGCGTTACGCTTGATTTTTCTGCGCCCACCCCGACGGAAGCATTGCTTTCGGGCATTCCCGCTTTTCTCGGTATTGCTACCGCGAGAGATGGCTCATGGGAGGCAAAACGCTTAACGCTCTGGACACAATTTGAGCAGCTCTTCCAAACGAATGCCGATAGCTTTCTTGGGGATGTAATTCGGGGTTTTTTTGAAAACGGCGGTGAAATTTGCTACGTCGTGCCGCTGCGGGACAAAGGCTTTCAAGCATTGCGAGAGGGTCTAGAGCAAACAGAATTGATCGAAAACTTTGATTTGCTCTGTGTACCTGATGTGGCGTTGCATCCCCAAGCGGTTCAACTTCAGCAAATGGTGATAGACCATTGCGACAGGATGGGCGATCGCCTCGCGATTTTAGATGCCTTATCGGATATCGATGCTCAACGGCATTACTTAAAAGGTCGTCGCGCTGCCGTTTATGCCCCTTGGCTCAAAACAGAATTTGGCGATCGCCTCGTCCCACCCTGTGGTCATGTTGCTGGGGTTTTCACCCAAAATGATCGTCACGTCGGTGTGCATGGCACTCCCGCGAATATTGCCCTCGCAGGTGTCTTGGATCTCTCTCAGCTCTTTACCCCAGCCCAACAGGGAATGCTGAACACAGGCGATCGCCCAGCCATTAACTGTATCCGAGCCTTTGCCGGACGAGGAATGCGGATTTGGGGAGGACGCACCATTAGCACCGATTCAAACTGGCTTTACATCAGTGTGCAGCGACTATTTATCCAATTTAAACGGTGGTGCGATCGCGAGCTGGCAGATATTACCTTTGAAGAAAACAATATTGCCCTCTGGCTGCGTATTCAACGGGAACTGTCCTACTACTGCGAAACCCTTTGGAACCAAGGAGCACTCCAAGGGGTAACCACCGACGAAGCCTACTTTGTCCGCTGTGATGCCGTTACCAATACCAGTGCCACCATCGACCAAGGGCAAGTCATTGCCGAAATTGGGCTTGCACCCACCATCCCTAACGAATTTATTCACCTAACCCTTGTCCACGGCGAAAATGGGGTGACTGTAAATTAATTTTTTTTCGTGACCTTTACCTTCAATTCTTTGCAATTTTTTGAGCTTACATACTTTGTTTTTACAGGAGATTGACCAATGCCAACCCTAAGTAATGTCCATGATCCCTTCGCTAGCTATAACTTTTGGGTCGAATGGGACAACATTGTCCACGCCGGCTTTCAAGAATGTAGCGGCTTATCCCTGACCCGTGCCGCTGGAACTTATCGTGAAGGAACTGATGCCAGTCTAGGGATGCGTCAAATTCCCGGTTTAAATTCGAAGGGGAATATCACCCTCAAACGGGGTATGACAAACAACAGTGAAATGTGGGAGTGGCATAACGATGTCTTTAAAGGCAATATTCCTCGCCGTAACCTTTCTATTGTGCTGACCGATGACCTTGGGGATGAAATTATGCGCTGGAATCTTTCTGACTGTTGGCCAACGACTTGGACGGGACCTGATATGAATGCGACCGCCGATGAATTTGCGATCGAATCTTTAGAGCTTGTTTATGAAGGCATTGAGTTTAAGAAGGCTTAAGTGAGAGATCAATTCTGAGATAAACCCACACAAAAATTCATGAGACGTGTTGAATCTCCATAGAAATGAGCTGTCTGTGACGGAGTATGTGCATCAAACGCTACAGGCTCCAAAATCCGCTAAAAAAGAGGAAAATCGCTAATTTTCATTTTTTAAATTTGAACTTTAATAGGGATATGCAGCAGACAGAGTTTGCCTTCGTTTTACCCCAAGGCTATCTAGATTCAGAGGGCGATCGCCATCGAGAAGGTGTGATGCGTTTAGCGACTGCCTACGATGAAATTATGCCCATGCGCGACCCACGAGTACAGCGAAATCCCGGTTATCTCGTGATTATTCTGCTTTCACGGGTCATTACACGTCTCGGTACTCTGGATCAAATTAATACTCAAATAATTGAGGGGTTATTTTCTGGGGATTTGCTCTATTTGCAAGATCTCTATCAGCGCATTAACCAAAATGGCCATAGCCGCTTACGAGTTGCCTGTCCCCATTGCCAAGGGGAATTTGAAGTGGAGACAGTGCCAGTGGGGGAGTAACACGCTACCCCCTAGATCGCCTAAAGGAAGAGATCGCCTATTTGGCTTATCACTTCCATTGGGACTACGACCGAATTATGGGTCTGGAGCACCGAGAGCGGCAGGACTGGGTAGCGCAAATCGCCAGTATTAATCAACGGATTAACGGTGAACAGTAGCCAGATATTAGACATCAGACATCAGACATCAGACATCAAATTGTCGGGTGGGTAATGTCCACATTGATAAGTATTCAGATATTTAAGACATTCATTTAATCGTTAATTTTTTGGAGATGAAAACCGAATGGGCGGCATTGGTATCGGATCGAGTGTGGCGTTAAAAGCAGCTTTAAAGGCGGCTCTGTTGAGTGGGTCGGCAGCCAGCCAGCTCGGTCATGATCCGTACCTTGTTCATAATTTTTTGGTGGAGGTGGGAGGAGTTGTGATTGGTGGTTTTAGTGAAGTGGGGGGACTCAGTAGCAGTATTGAAACGGAAGAGTATGCGGAGGGAGGTGTCAATGGCTTTACGCATAAGTTTCCGACCCGCACCAGCGCGAGTGATATTACCTTGTCGCGGGGTTTAGTGAATGTAGATTTTTTTTGGTGGTGGTTTGAGGCAACGAGTCGAGGCATTGTGATGCCGATGAATGGCACGATTTTGATGCTTAATGCGAAGCGATTGCCGATTCCTGCGAAGCGATTGCCGATTCCGCCGATGTACTGGATGTTTAAGATGGCATATCCCATTGGTTGGGAGGGGCCGGGTTTAAATGCAGGGTCTGATGAAGTGGCAGTGGAAAAAATTACGTTAACCCATCAAGGTTTAACGAAATTCCCGTCATTAAGTCTTGGGTTGTAGGGAGAAATTATGAATTGGCAGCAGGGTCTAAGTCAGCGGTTTGTCGAACGTCTCCAACAGCCTTTAAATCGGCAAAATATGGGGCAAGTGTTGATTAACCGCACGGATCGGTTTTTGACACGTTTTTCGCTAGTGGAGCAGCAGTTCCAGCGGTGGGGTAAGTTTCAAGCAGTCCACGGGCATACTGTGCCGATTGTCTTGGTACAACAACGGCGAGATCTATCTGACAAAACCGAGAGTAGTGCGGCCGTTCAGGCTCAACAAGTTGTGAATCGTGGGCATGGGGAACAACCGAATGATCTGTCTGTTCCTGTGGTGAATCAGTCTGGGCGATCGCCTGTCTCTTCTGGCAATACTGTGGGAGATTTGGTGATTCAGCGGCGCATTGATCCCAGTGGCAGTTCTGCCAGTATTGAGTCTTCGGTTAAATCAGTAGGCGATCGCCCATTATCTGAGCATTATGCGGCTCTCCCGCAAGAATTATCACCGTTTCAAGAGGAGATGAGCGCACCCGTTGTTACCTCTGAAACTAGATCGCCTCAAGCTCTAACACCGTCTGAGTTGCCATTGCCCACAGTGAGTCTAAAGGATCCGAGTGAGGTTGCAGAGAAGACACAGACAGAACAATTGGTTCAGGTAGAAAATGTTACTCCGGACATGCGGCGATCGCCTTCTGTCACCAATGATAGTGTTCCACAAACTGCCATTGTCACCAATCAAGTTGACGTTTCTCCACCTAATGCAACAACGCCAGATTTAACGCTAATTCAAAATACTATCCCAGAAGTACAAGGGCGATCGCCGGACAGTTCAAATTCAGTAGCCGTTAGTTTGCACGAAATAAACGAAACAGCCGATGAAAGCCAAAGTATCACCGTTTTCCATCAACCGTCGACTTCTCGCGATCAAAATATTACCCAAGCCTTAACGCTGTCTCAAAATACAGATTCATCAGAACAGCGGCGATCGCCCCATTCGGATGCTGTGAAGAATGCAAACGAGACAAAAATTGTTCTTGAAAGCCCTGAGATTAACCAGACAGAAAATTTAGCAGCACCAAATCAACCCACCGAGCTTCCCCTAGTCATGGCACAACCCGTAACCCCGCCAGCAAATACCGATACTCCACAAGCCAAAACAGAACCACTTCCCATTGTTAAAACCCGCCTAGAGCAACTCTTACAACGTCGTCAACAGCAATCGGATTTACCGACAGTCCAAGTGCGTTCTCCACACCACAACCGGCAAACCATACCGCTGGTACAACCCCTCGTGCCGTCACCTCCATTACCGGATATCCCCGTTAAGACCTCCACACCAGTGCAGCCCTTGTCACTGACGCAACAGAGCAATAGCGATCAATCGGCTTTGCCCCTAAACCATGCAGTAACAGGGAACCCTGCTCAAAGCATCCAACAATCCTCTATTCCCAAACCACCACAAGCACCGACAGCCCAGCCAAATATTCAGGCGATCGCCACCCCTATCGTCGAGAGTTTTCACGCTCCACCACTACCATCTACACAGCAACCGAACCCACCTATTGATATTCAGGCGATCGCCAACCAAGTTGAACGCAAACTCCGTCGCAAAATGGTCATTGAACGCGAAAGAAGGGGGCAAGGCAGATGGCGTTAGCAAAACTGAGGATCATCCCCGAAACCGATATAAAAGGCAACTTCCTAAGCACCAATGCCATCTATGTCTTTTTTAATCCCCAGAGCCTCAGCTTTGACTATGGCGGTTGGGATGTAAACCGTAAAGGCAACCTCGTACAGGGTAGCTCTTCCCCCGATACCCTCAGCCTAGAACTGTTTTACGATACGACTCTTTACACCCATTCTCCCAAACTATTACGCAACTCCTTCCCGCGCCCTGTTTCTTTATTTGGTTCACCCATCGATATTTCTGTGGGCGAAATTCCGCCGGAGAATGTGCAGAAATACACCAAAAAAATTGTTGAGCTAACAGTGCCCTCTATCCCCAAAAGTGGCGATCCGAAACGTCCTCCCCTCTGCAAAATTTATTGGGGCAACTTTAGTGACGATAAAGGTCTTGTTTTTGATAGCTGCTTTGTTAAGTCCGTAAAAAAAGAGTTAACCCACTTCTGGGCAGATGGTACACCTGTCCGAGCAAAACTCAATTGTGAATTTCAGGCATGGACAGATGCCGATCTAGCCGATAAAAAACTCAATCCCGTTGACGATCCAGTTCGCATTGTCAAACGCGGTGAAACCCTGAGCAGCATCTCCGAAGAGGAATATGGAGACCCCCATTTATGGCGGATTATTGCCGATGAAAATAAGCTACTCAATCCCCGTAAACTTAAGCCCGGAACTGTGCTAACCATTCCGCCCCTTGCCGCCTCTAGCACCGTTGGGGGAGGGGGTTAATTATGCCGAAAAAAACAACTGCCCAAGCAGCCCTGCTCCCAAACTTTAAATTGCTGATAGAGAACAAAGCCGCAGCTAAAGATTTGGTGTCGGATATTTTGTCGATTACGGTGTCGGAAGATCTGGATGCAGTGGGCATGTTCGAGATTGCCATTGAGGCTTGGGATGATCTCAAGCAAGAGTTGGCATGGCTGGATGATTCTTTGCTTGCCCTTGGGAGTGAAGTGGAAATCCAGATGGGCTTTAATCAAGATCTCAAAACGGTGTTTATCGGTCAGATTACAGGGCTAGAGCCGGAGTTTAGACATGGCGAAAATCCGAAATTAGTGGTGCGGGGTCACGACCGTCGCCATTTGTTATTGCGAGGAAAAAAAACAAAATCCTTTGCCAAAATGTCCGATGCGGCGATCGCCAAAAAGATTGCAGAAATCCATGGTTTAACCCCCAAGGTTGTCGAAACTCAGCCAAAACTCGTACTGGAATCGGTGCTGCAACATAACCAGACAGACTACGAATTTTTGTCGGCCCGTGCCAAGCGCATCGGCTATGAACTGATGGTGGAGGGCAAAACCTTACATTTTCGTCCCCACAGCACCACAGAGAAAGAGGTAATGAGTTTTAGTGCTCAAAAAGACTTATTGGAATTTCTGCCCCGTCTCACCACCATGACTCAGTTGCCAAGGGTTGAAGTGCGGGGTTGGTCAGTAAAAGATAAAGAGGCGATCGTCGGCATGGCAAGCACAGCACCTAGTAAGCTTGGCGGCAAAATGGGCGGTAAACAACTCGGTACAGTCCAAACGAAAAAAGCCTTTGGCTCATCCACCTCAAAAGCGAGCCACACAGTCGTCACAGAGTCAATTACAACAAAAGCAGAAGCCGATCTCCTTGCTACCGGACAACAACGGGATATGGCGATCGCCTTTATCACTGCCGAAGTAACCTGCGGAGGCTTAGCCATTCTACGGGCTGGTAGCGCCATCACGATTACCGATGCAGGCAGTACATTTAGCGGTGTTTATTACCTAACTGCCGTTGAACACACTTACTCAGAGGAAAACGGCTATGAAACAAAATTTACAGCGAGGCGAAATTCCACATGAGCAAAACCTTATCGATGGCGGGTTCCGCTCAAACATATTTTTTTAAAAATCCCGCTAAATTGCAAATCGCTCTACCCACCCTACATTTTGATATCTGGTCATTGATAACTGGTCATTGATAACTGGTCATTGATAACTGATACCTGTNTCACTGATACCTGTTCACTGATACCTGTTCACTGATACCTGTTCACTGATACCTGAAACCGCCCCATGATTGGCTTAGATCTCCTCGCTCCCGAACAACCTACCCAAAAGATTTACGGCATGGTCATTGGCATTGTCACGAACAACCAAGACCCCGAAAAATTGGGGCGCGTAAAAGTGAAATTCCCTTGGCTGACCAACGCCGAAGAAAGCAAAGAAGGGGCAGAAAGCGACTGGGCGCGCATAGTAATGCCCATGGCGGGGGGCGATCGCGGGCTGTATATGTTGCCAGAAATCGAAGATGAAGTTTTAGTCGCCTTTGAACAGGGCAATATCAGTCAGCCCTATGTTATGGGAGTGCTGTGGAATGGCGTGGATAAACCCCCTATCGAAAAAGAGGAAGACGAAAAAAATGATTTGCGAGTGTTTAAATCTCGCAATGGCAATAAAGTGATTTTCGACGATACAGAAGGGAAAGAACGCATCGTTATTCAAGACAAATTAGGCAAAAACAAAGTCGTCATTCAAGATACTATTATGGTTTTCAATGACAAAGCCAAAGAACTTAAAGATTTAGAGCCAGATAAAGCCCAAATTACCCTTGATGCTTCGACAACTCCAGTAAAAATCACTGTAGGGAAAGACCAAGATTTTTTACTAGAAGGAACGGGAAATATTACCCTGAAAAATCCCGATAAAGACTTTGAGATTGAATGTAAAAACTTCACCCTAAAAACCAGTGCTGATACGACCATTGAAGCCGGAGGTGCTGCCGGAATTACTGGCGATAAAGCGGCCTTTGAAGGAAAGTCTGGGATGGACTTGAAATGTTCGTCCGGTGTGAAAGTGAATAGCAGTTCGCTGGAGGTGATGTAGATGGATATTGATTTCCTCGGAGTGGGGTGGCGATCGCCCCTTGCCCTTAATAACGGCTCCTTTGAAACCTCGCGCTATGAGCAAGCTGTGCGCCAATCTGTGTGGCTAATCCTCAGTACCGCAAAGGGGGAACGGGTGATGCGCCCGGACTTTGGTTGTGGGATCCATGACCGCGTTTTTTCGCCGAATAGTTCTGGCACGATTGGTGAAATTATCAACGATGTGCGGGAGTCTTTAACGGCATGGGAACCGCGTATTGATTTGCTTGATGTTGATACAAATCCTGACGAAGAAAATCCCAATGTTTTATTAATTCGGGTGCATTATCAAGTGCGTACGACAAATAATATTTTTAACCTTGTTTACCCATTTTATTTACAATGACTTTTTCGCCCCCAAATATTGATCAGCGGCGTTATGAAGATGTCGTTCAGCAACTTTATGCTCTCACCGAAAAATATACGGCTGAGTTACAGGTTGTGGATCAAGCTTTATTGGGGAAAGTTTTAGCAAAAGATGTTTTTGATGGAGGTAAAAATTTAGTTGCTTCTGGCAATTTAACGGTTACTGAAATTGCAGCAGAAACCACACAAATCGCCCTTGATGATCTTATTTCAGCGGGTATTACAGAGGTTTGGGTAAAACGGTGGTCTTCGGAAAATACTGACGCAGGGAAAGCCCTAATTCGCATTTTTGGCCATATGATCACCACTGTGAGCGATCGCCTTAATCATGTGCCGGAAAAGAATTTTTTAAGCTTTCTCGATCTGATTGGTTCCCAACTGAAACCACCCGAAGCGGCCAGAGTGCCCGTAACATTTCAGCTCGCCGTAGGGACAAAAAGTGATGTGTTTGTGCCAGAACATACGCCCGTTGCTGCGCCGCCCAGCGAAGACCAAGCGGACGAAATTGTCTTTGAAACTGACCGTCCCATTGTGCTCACGTCAGCCCAACTACAAACGGTTTGGATGCAAGACCCCCGCCACCAGACTTGGGGCGATCGCCTCGCTGCGGCAACAGGTATCACCAATACTGCCTATGAAGCCTTTGCGGGGGAAAACGACATTCCCCATTATCTTTATGTGAGCTGTCCAGAAATTTTTGCTTTAGAAGGATTGCAGGCGATCGCCCTGAAAATTACGGCGGGGAAAACGGCAGAGGCAAAGCAATTAAAGGCTCTCGAACCCACCTGGCAAATTTGGCAAAATGGCACTTGGCAAACCTTGACACCCGCCCGCAATAATGTCCAGTCAAAGGTTTGGAATTTAGAATTTAGCGATGTGCCAGCCCTTGTGGCGACAGAGTATCGCGGACAGACCGCCCAATGGTTACGGGCGACTTATTCTGGCAATCCCGATGTGATGCCTACCCTTGAGGCGATCGCCAGCACCGCGACGATTGTGCGGGAAAATTTACTGCCCGGTAAGGCCTTGCAGAACGATGTGGCATTGGATTTGACGAAGGATTTTTATCCCTTTGGGGAAGAGTCGGCGCTCAATGATGCTTTCTATGTGCAACTGCAAACGGAGTCGGTACATCCCGGCGGCAAGGTAAAACTTGAAATTGATTTATCTGAAACGACTGAGGTAACTGCTGCTGATGTGACAGTGCAATGGGAACTAGGAGACGGTTTGCAGTGGCGAGCTGTGAGTTTTTTGGAGGGGGATATCCAGTTTTATGGTGGCCTGAAACTGACAGCAACTTTGACTTTGCCAGAGATATTACCTGAGTTCAGTACGGTAGACGGGGAAGCGGGCTATTGGTTACGGGCGCGAATTATTGAGGGCTTTTTTGGTATTCTCCCGAAGGCGCGACGCTACCCGATTTATGATGAGCTGACCATTGTGGGCACATCAGCGAATATGGGTGAAAATCAAGTGGTGGTCGATAGTGCAGACATCCTTGAAGTGGGTGATATGGTGCGGCTCTATCCCATCACCACGGGCGACGTTTATCAATATCCAGAGGAGCATGAAATTACGGCGATCGCCTATGACACAAAAACCATTAGCCTCGATACCAATCTCAAACAGTCTTTGGCGGTGGGCACGCGGGTATTACGGAAAACCATTGCCACGGAAACCCCCACACCGATCCATGAACCGCCCCAAGTGAAATTCCTTCGTCTCAGTTACGATTTCACCCTGGAACATGATGCCATTGTCACCGCAGAAAATGATTTTGGTTACGCCGTAGGCATACCTTTTCAAACGCAACTCGCCCGCAGTGCCCAGGTCGGCGATCGCCATCTGGAACTAGACAGTATTGAGCATTTAGATGTCGGTGAAATGTTGACCACCCCCAACGGTTCCCACCAAATTATTGGGATTATGCCCCCAGAAAATCGGGTTTTACTCAAGACCGCCATTGAAAAATACACCCCGAAATATAGCGAGATTAAGCGGGATTTTCGCCCCTTTGTGGCGATCGCCGAAACCGAGCCGACCCTATACCTCGGCTTTAGTCAGCCCTTTAGCAATAACACCACGACACTGTACTTTCAAATTGATCCACCAGACCCCGATGGGTCACCAGATTTTAGTCAGGATGCGCCGCAGTTGGTGTGGGAATATAGCTCTCCCCAAGGCTGGCAGCGGCTGGGTGTGCAGGATGAAACCCATGGTTTTTCCCAGCGGGGCATTGTGCAATTTATTGCGCCAGCGGATCTGAGTCTGTGGCGATCGCGGGATCAAGAACGGGCTTGGTTGCGGGTGCGATGGGTGTCGGGAGCATTTCCCATTCCGCCCCAGTTGCGACGGATTTTAACAAATACAATCTGGGCAAATCAGGCGACGACATTGACCGCTGAACTCCTCGGCTCTAGTAATAACAACGCCAATCAAACCTTCTACACCCGCCAAACTCCGGTATTGATGGGGCAAGTCCTTGAGGTGGCAGAAGCCGAAATCCCTGACCAAACTCCGTTAGCTCAATTAGGGAAAGAACCCCTCGATATTGTCCGCAACGACCTCGGTGAAATTGAAGAGATTTGGGTACGGTGGCGGGAAGTGCCAGATTTCTATAGCTCTAGGGCCGGCGATCGCCATTACACTTTGGATCGACAAACGGGAAAAATTCAGTTTGGAGATGGACAAGCAGGTCTGATTCCCCCGGCAGGACAACAAAATATTCGCTTAGCGAGCTACCAAACGGGCGGCGGTAAACAGGGCAATATTGCGGCGAATACTGTTACGCAATTAAAAACCAGCATTCCCTATGTGGCCAGTGTGATTAATCTCGAAGCGGCAGGGGGCGGCGCAGAACAGGAAGCGTTAATCTCTTTAAAACAGCGTGCCCCGAAACAACTCCGCCATCGCGACCGCGCGGTAACATTGCAGGATATCGGTGATCTTGCCTATGAAGCTTCCACCGAAGTGGCACGGGTAAAAATCCTCACACCGGATGTGCTTACGCCCCATTTCAACGCCATTAACGAACAGTTTTGGTTAGATCCCACCGAGAAATTTGCCAATTTTGAAACCCTCCTTGATAGCCAAGCCAACAAAATTAATAGCAATGCCGAACGGGATTTATTAACCGCCTCCCTCCGCAATCTCCAAACCCAAGCCGGTTCTGTGCAAATGATAGTGCTGCCCCAAAGTGGCGATCGCCGCCCCACTGCCAGCCTTGGTTTACTCGAAGAAATCCGCGCCTATATTGAGTCCCGCGCCGAAGCCTCCATTAATGTGCTCATTGTGCCGCCCCGTTGGCAAGAGGTGAAAGTGACCGCTAAACTTGTGCCCATTTCCCTCGACGAAGCCGACCGCATTAGCCAAGCAGTCCTCGAAAAACTAGACGAATTTTTGCACCCCCTCACTGGCGGAACAGCTAGTACTGGCTGGGAATTTGGGCGCTATCCCCACGACTCTGATCTATACGCCCTCTTACAATCATTGCCGGAAGTAGACTTTGTGCGATCCCTCAATATTGAGCTAGTCAATGCCGAAGATGAAACTCAAACCGAAGACTTTGACGCTACCACCCTCATTTATTCCGGTCGCCACAATATCACCCTAGTTTCACCGCGCGGAGGTCAACGCTAATGAGTTTACCCTTACCCAACCTCGATGACCGTAACTATGCCCAGCTCGTCGAAGCGGCGATCGCCCAGATTCCGGTGGAATATCCAGAGTGGACAGATCACAACCCCTCCGATACAGGCATTACGCTCATTGAAATGTTGGCATGGCTCACAGAAATGGTGCTATACCGCGTCAACCAAGTGCCCGACCAAAATATTACGAGTTTTTTGAGTTTGCTAAAGGGCGAACCCTACAAGCTGCCCATCAATCTTACCCCCGACCAACAGCAGGAACAGTTACAGGCAGAAATTCGCCAGACCCTCTCCCAACTGCGCCAACGCTATCGCGCCGTCACCACCCCAGATTTTCGCCATTTGATTTTGCATGAATGGACACACCAAGCGAATGCAACAGACCTGAAAGTGATACGCGTGAAATGTTTACCCCAAAGAAATCTCACCTCTGCAACCCCCTACGAAACAGCAAAAAGTCATCTCAGCATTGTGGTGCTTCCCCAACAAACAGAAGCGTTAACGGCAAATCCCCTTAGTCAAAATCCCCGAAAGCTTTTTGAATTCCTTGATGCCCGACGGTTACTCACAACCCAATTGCACATTGTCACACCAACCTATGTGGCGATCGCCCTCAAAACAAAGCTGATTTTAAATGACGGTAGCCAACCCGAAACCGTTAAAAAATTAGCCGAACAAGAACTAAGTTTCTTTTTTCATCCCACCAATTCCGGGAACTATTGGCAAGGCAAAGGCTGGCAGTTTGGGCGTAGCGTCTATATTTCTGAACTTTACAGTCTGCTCGATAAGGTCGAAGGGGTGGATTATGTCAGCGAATTGGTTCTAAAAAATGTGGCGGGAGAAACTGTTGAGGAGGTCGCTTTAATGCCAGATCAATTAGTTGAATTTAATTTAACAAATACCGACATCACCACCATTGTCCAAGTCGGCAACGAAACCCGCGAAATCTAATGAAAAATATCCGTAACTCTAATAACTCACCAGTCAGTCCAAGTCCCCCTTTCAAAGGGAGATTTAGGGGGATCTAACCCACATTTCCCCTCAAAAAATTACACAATCTAAACGCATGATGCTCAACCAAAACCCACTCCATAGCCAGTATATTTCCTATCTCCCAGCCATCCTTCAGGAAGACCAATTACTCGCGCAATTTTTATTGAGTTTTGAGCAAGTTCTAAGCGGATTTGAAACAGAACCCCAAGCCGCCATAATCATTCCTTCAGATGCAGTTTCACCACCCGGTTTAGAAAGTATTCTCGACAATATTCATCTCTACTTTAGCCCCCAAGATACCCCCTCAGAATTTTTACCTTGGCTAGCAGGCTGGGTCGGCTTAAGTTTACGCGATGAATGGGATGTGCGGGTCAAAAGAGAATTCATTCGTCAAGTCATTTCTTTATATCAACTGCGCGGCACAAAAATCGGTTTAGAAAAGGTTTTAGCCCTGTATTTAAAAAACTCAGGTTTTGGCGACAAAGTAAAAGTCTACGAGCATTTTGAACATTTGCCCCACTACTTCCAAGTTCAGCTCACCTTACCGGATCGCGACCCCGAAAAATATTGGCGACAAGCCCGCATTGCCAAAGCCATTATTGACCAAGAAAAACCAGCCCACACCTACTACACGCTAAAAATTCTTGTGCCCACGATGCAGATCACAAAAGATGTGCATCAATATTTTCGTTTTACGTTATTTGACCCACCAGAACAGAGAGCTTTTGAGCTATCAATCACCATCACCCCCGATGAAAATAGTCCGGAGCAAAATATCAGTTGGCTAGCACAACAATTAAAAGTCTCCCTTGAAAATAACCATAAATCTACTGAATTCTCTTCTCAACAAACTTCCATTAGAGGCAATTCTTTTGTCCAAACATTTTCTATTTCTTACCAGCAATCACTCTTATCCCTTGATGGTTTGAATATTGTTCTTTCCAACCAAACAGACTCTCTATTTCTTGGGGCGATCGCCGTCAACCTCCATTACCATCTCAATCACCAAAAAGTCACCAACCAAATTTACACAGAACAACTAAATCTTCTCCCAGTTTTACGTATAATAAACCCAGAAGATAACCAAGGTAACACCATAATTTTTGCAGATCATGACCCAGCAGGCCTGATGATTACAGATAAAATAAAATCACAATCTCACACATTTCACCTATTTGATAGACCAGAAATTCAAACCTTCACCCTTAACACTCAAATTATTGTTGAATCTGCCACCGAAACAATCAGGCAAGATGACGAAGAAATACAACAACCCGTAGAAATAAACCGCGATTTAATGTTCAAATTAGGGACAACCATTCGAGAGCAAAACTCCAATAGCCATCTCCTCAGTTACCGACCCAATATCGAAGAAAATATTCTTATTTTTCAGAAAGTAGTGACCCATAAACAATTCCTTAAAACCCTAGAAGGCTATCAACTAAGACTAAATAATATTAGCCTTAAACAACTATCTGGACAGGTAAATATTGATATTTCTTTTCAGTTTAATCAGGGAACAGTGACCCACCGCATTATTTCCCAAGCTTTTAACCTTGCTGCCCTTGGAGAGTTTGACCGAATGCAGATTTGTCAGCGCGATCCCACCTCAGCTAATGGTTATTCCGGTAACACTATTTTGGGAACCACCAGCCAAGCTATTTAAAACGATGCTTTAAAACTACTTTTTACTGATTTTTTCAGGAGTACTAAATCAATGCCTGCCACACAAGATTTCACTAACTTTGCTACTGAACGACCGAACTATTTTCCCGGTCAATTTCTCCTTGAAGATGACTTTGAACTGCAACACAAATATCTCGGCGATCGCCAAACCTATCACAACCAAAGTCTACAGGTATCAGGAGTTTTAGAAGGGCTAGAAGTGACCCCCATCCAAGACAAAAAAGAAGTCGAAATTGCCGCAGGTACAGCTATTGATAGCGCAGGCAATCTTTTGGTGCTTAAACAAAAAGTAAATTTCTCTAGTTTTGGCGAATTAACTGCCGGTATTTTATACCTTCAATTCACCCAAGAAAAAGCCAACAAACAACAGGAAGAAATTGCAGAAAGCTTTACCCGTTGGACAGAAAATATCGTTGTCAGTGTCGCAGAAACCTTACCAGAGGCGGCGATCGCCCTATGCACTTACGAAACTATTAGCGATGATGAAGTGCAGGTGGATAGTACCGTTTGCAACTATTCCGGCGTTTACTTGCCCAATGCCACCAACCAAAATCTTTCTATTCGTTCCGGTGGCACAGCACACCCTAATCTTGCTGTTTTAAATGGCAGTCTCAAAGTCACGGGCGACGCGGAAACCATTGGCAATCAAACAGTTGGCAAAAATCTCAATGTGACAGGCAAAGTGGCGATCGCCCATGAAAGTCAAGACGCAAACGGTGATGCTTTGGCGATCGGCTCAACCCTGCGACTGGGTCACAACCTACAATACGGCTGGATTCAATCCCATAATGCGAAGCCCTTAAGTATCAATCCATTGGGCAACAATATTGGCATCGGCACAGCAGAACCGACACATTTTTTCCATGTCAAAACAGGCGATGCCGTTGGGTTATTTGAATCAACGGGGACTCAAGCTTATTTACGATTAAGTACACAAGAAGGCCTAGATAAACGCGTTGAAGTAGCAAACCGTCCGGGCGGTCGACTTGCTCTTTGGACCTCTGGCGGTAGTGACGCACTAAATATTACTCAGACAGGAAACGTCGGTATTGGCACAACAGATCCGGGTGACTCCAAGTTACAAGTGCAGGGCAAATTAACTGTCACAGAAACATTGAACCTCCAAGGCTCAAAAAAAATCATTTTTAGCGATACAGATACTTCCAATAATTTAAAAATTCAACTGTGGTCTGGTTATGGTCTGGGTATGAATGGCTCGACTCTATTCTATGCAGCCAACGGCAATCACTCTTGGCGCGATAATGCTGGTACAAATGAGCGAATGAAACTCACAACTGCAGCGAATGGTGGTTTAACAGTTTATGGCAGTGGAACATCATCTTTTGCAGGGAACTTGACTGTTGACCAAACTTTCACTGTTTCTGGCACATTTAACCTCAACGTTTTTTCTGATAGTGCGTCAGATGAATGGCCAAAATTCACTTGGCTGAGAGACACCTCGAAAAATTGGAACGAAGGCTTAATAAAAAACGGAACAGCTTCGCGAGGGGCTTTTGGACGTATTGGTTTCGGTGTTCATCTCGACTCAACTCGAGAGTTTGGCTTGTGGTCTTCTGGCTGGACATCACTTTTGGCAGTAGAAGGGGGAACAGGTAACACAAAAATCAGCGGTAGCTTAACAATTGGTGGTGCAGCTTACTTAGGACACGAGGCCGTGATTTCAAACTTCGGCACGAAATTAGCGTCCGGTTTTTATGAAAATGGAGGAAATAAACAAACAACAGGAAATGTCCCCGATACTAGCCACGATTGGAGTCACTTAATTACAGCGCGCCATGGTAATTTAAGTACTAATCATCAACTACAAATTGCTGCTTCATACAAAAATAATGATCGTTTATTCTTTCGTAAAATTGAAGCAACTAACACTAGCAATCCAAGTTGGAACGAAGTCGCAACAAGGAGTGCCAACACATTCTCGGAAAACCAAAATTTTGACAAAAAGCTACGATTTAATGCTAATAATAATCGCGCCATTTATGGTGACAAAAGAGGCTTAGATAATTCACGAGAAACCATTGTCATGAGTGGTCACTGGAATGAACTAGAGGTTCGTGGCCGAGTTATTGACTGGACAGGATCCAATCTCCATATTGGTCATGAGATTGATCATTCAAGCGATGCAATTTATATTGGCAATGGCAAATTAGGTCACGTCGAAATCCAAGGAACAACACCTCTAAAAATTGCAGGGAACTGGGCAACAACAGGCGCGGAAAATAGTCTAACCATGCTTCGGGGACTAATTAAGCCGGATGGCACGATTTATAGTGGTAGTGGTTTTACCTCAAGGAAAATTTCGACGGGTCTTTATGAAATAACGTTTTCTACAAGGTTTGCAGATCATCCCGCTGTCATTGCGACTCAGGACTTTCCGAATACTGTCAATAGTAGTGGTGGCGATACTAGGGATAATGCGGTCGTTGTCGACATTAGTCAAAGGAAATGCCGAATTAAATGCGGTGGTGGTAGTGGTAGTGCCTCCGATCGATATTTCTCTTTTCTCGCGATCGGGTTGCGTTAATTTGATTTAAGTTTTGTGCAAAAATTATGGGAGATTTTATTGTCATTACTGGCGATCAAGCAATTTTCGATGGGTCGACCTTTGGAGATGCAAAGGTTATTGCGCCACCGGGCATTATGTCGGGCAAAGGCAAGGCAAAAGTCACGGGAAAACCGGTTTGCATTGATGGCGATGAGCTTACTGTGATTGTTTCTGGCTGCCTCTACACCACTTCAAAATGCACCATTCCGGGTAGTGGCACATTATTTATTCAATCTCTAGCTGGTGATCAAAAGGCGAAAAAAGTAAAGTCCAGCGGCAAGCCTGTCATTTTAAAGGGATCGCAATTTGATGCCAAATTTATGGTGATGGTTCCGGCTCAACAGCCTTCTTCGCCTAGTCCGATTCCCGATACGATGTTGCAGTATATGGGCAAGGGTTCTTTTCAAACGACGAATACAAAGGTTAAGGCTTCCTAAGCTTGACGAACTGTCAGAAATTACGCCTTTAAAATATTGCCAGTACAGTCTCTATGGGCGAATCAGGTAATGAAAGAAAAGTTAGAAAAGCGTTTGGCTGAGCTTAAGCAAGAGTATGAGTCTGGTCAAAAAATGATGGTGGAGCTAGAAACGAAGCAAACTAATTTACGGGATACTCTACTCAGGATTAGTGGGGCGATTCAGATTTTAGAGGAAGAGCTATCCGGAGAGGGTGATGATGCCAGCAATGGTATTGCTTCTAGCCCAGGGGTGGAAGTCGTCGAGCCGTAAAAATCTCAGTCTTCATTGGATGGCGATATTTGATGGCGATCGCCGCTGATCCTGTCTATAAGATATTTTGTAAAAGACGATAGACAACAGTAAAAATAACAAACACAAACGTTACGCCTGCTGCTGCTATCACCGCAAAAAAGAGTACGGGAAAAAACGACATACCAAATGTCGACTGGGCGGCAATGCCCCCAACCCCAGCCGATAAAATCCCTAAAACGGGCATCCAACCACCGGAGATCACTTTGCGGACGATCCCAAAAATCAAGCCCCCCATAATGGCTCCCCAAAGACCAATCCCCAAGCTCCCCCCCACAAAACCCATGGTGGCAAAGTAGAGAAAGGTTCCTTCCAGACCCACAAAGGCCGCGCCGACGAGAGAATTAACAATCGAGCCTTCGTTATCTGGTTGCTTTTGGCTTGACGGTGGTGCAGGTTTTTTGGCTGGGCGAGCTCGGGGAGTTTGGGTGGGCTGAGGCTTATGTTTTGGTGTAGGGCTTGGGTTCGGGGCGATCGCCTTGGATTGGATCTGAGTTCCTTGGTAGGACGTTGGGGATGGCGCAGATGGAGCAGGCCTAAGGGCATCTAAAACAGCTTTAGCAGTAGCAGGGCGATCGCCGGGAACCGATTGCAACATCTGATCAAGCAGAGCCGCCAGCAAAGGACTAACCCGTACAAATTTTTGCCATTGCCAAGAATTACTATAGGCATCAAACAACGTTTTCGGCGATTCATTCGTGAGGAGAACAATACAAGTTACCGCCAGAGCATAGAGATCCGTTGCCGGAAAAACCTGCGCCCCACGCATCTGTTCAGGAGGAGCATAACCCGGAGAATAAATACCCGTCGAACGCTGAGATGGAGTTTTCGCCGCAACCCCAATCGTCACCTCCTTTACCGCACCAAAATCCAGTAAATAAAACAGCCCATCTTTGCGACGCATAATATTAGACGGTTTAATATCACGGTGGATCGTACCTTCAGTATGGACAAAATCCAACACCCCCAACATCGATATCAAGATGCTTTGCACTTCCGCTTCCGAAAATTTGCCTTTACGCTCTAGCTCCTGCTCTAAATCTTCACCCTCAATATATTCCTGCACCAAATAAAAATATTGGTCATTCCCTGTCCCATGTGCGGTCGGGACAATGAGCGGAAAAAAAGCAAGAAGATCAGGAATTTGTTTATGGCGATTCCCGATACGCTCTAAAACATGGGCTTCTCGCTCAAATAACCCCTGCGCTAAAGCCAACTGTTCGTCATCGAGATTACCGATGGGTTGAAACTGTTTCACCACACATTTTCGCATGGTTGGGGTGTAGCGATCGCGCGCTAGATAAGCAGCTCCAAATCCCCCTTGTCCTAATAATTTTTCGACTAAATACCGCCCCCCAAGGATGAGGTGCATACCGCAACTTGTGCAATATTTTTGCTGTGTGGTTTTTAAATGTGTGGGATCATCGAGATCACTAAACTGATTTTGAGGGCTACCGCAGTTGGGGCGGGTACAGAGGATCTCCATGCCAATTTTTTCAGTAAATATTAGGGCGGTTTTGACTTTGATCCTAGCAGAGATTTTTAGTCCAGTTTGCTTTTGGTTAGATATCAGATATCAGACATCAGATATCAAATACCAAGCAAGTGCTATTTATTCGGTGATTTTTTAATACAGTTCATACTTTAATAAACGACATTCAATGCCGCCGTTATACACAACGAAGCGACGGGATGCGCGTAATCCTACTTTTTTGGCTAGGTCTGCATTACCTGTCAAAATGTAGCCTGTCCAGCCTTTAAATTTTTGTTTAAAGACATCACCAATGGTTTTGTATAAAAGCTCCAAATCTTGATCATGACCAATGCGCACGCCATAGGGTGGATTACAAATGATCACGCCATGGTCTGCGGGTGCTTCTACGGCTTCTAATTTTTTACAGCTTAATTTAATTTGTTCTGCGACACCACAATTTTCGGCATTTGTCCAAGCTTGCTGCACCACATTTTCATCGTTATCTTGCCCAACAATCGGTTGTTGAATCTTATCTTTTGCAGCGTATTCAGCTTCGTTTAATAAATTTTGCCAAAGGTCTGCATCGTAGTCTTGCCAGTGCTGAAAACCAAAATCTCCTTGGAATAATCCCGGCGCAAAATTCATACTTTTCAAGGCTCCTTCGATAAGAAAAGTACCGGAACCACACAGGGGATCAACAAGGGGCAACTCTGGTGTCCATTCTGCTAAATCTAATAGGGCAGCGGCAAAGTTTTCCTTGAGGGGGGCTTTACCCATGGCTGGGCGATAACCTCGTCGATGTAAGCTATGGCCGGAGCTGTCTAGGCTGAGGATGCATCGGTTTTCGTGGATATGTGCGTTTATTTGCACGTCTGGGTCTTCGACATTGACACTGGAGCGATCGCCGAACTGTTCTCGCTGCTGATCGATAATGGCATTTTTAATTTGTAATGCGGTGAAATGGGTGTGATTGAGCTTTTTATTTTTGCCTGTACAGTTCACGGCAATGGTTTGGTCGGGGGTGACATATTCAGACCAATCGATACTTTGCACACCGCGATAAAGTTCTTTTACCGTAAACGCTTTGACTCGCTTAATCTTCACCAGCACCCGAAAGGCTAGCCGTGACCACAAATTAACTTTATACAAAAGTCGGCGATCGCCCTGAAAATAGACACCGCAATAATCTGGCCGAATCTCCTGTGCCCCAAGGGTCTCTAGTTCTTTTGCGGCAATCTCTTCCACACCCCGTGCCACCGTCGCAAAATATTGTTGCATCGCTTCCTATCGCCTGAAAATCAAAACTCCAGTTTAGTCGATAGGCGATCACCGCTTTATTTCTTATTGGTTCAATTAAAATGGGACATAGAAGCTAGTGAAGATAGCGAGGTCAAATTTCATGACGGTTGCAACGTCTCGACTGACCCTTACCGAAACCCAAAGATTTGTGCTTCCCGGTCGCCACAGTTGGGAAAAATTTCAAGCTATTCAAGCTGCCACAAGTGAGTCTGGCGTGAGGCTGTCATATTTAGACGGAGTGATTGAGTTTATGACCCTTGGTGAACGCCACGAATCGATCAAAACAATGATTGGCTTTTTGATTGAGCTATTTTTGTTCAACCAAGGTATCGAGTTTGAACCTGTTGGCAGTGCGACCCGCGAATCCGAAGAAAATTCTGTTTCCTTTGAGCCTGACGAATCCTATTACCTCGGAGAACAAAGGGAGCATCCAGATTTAGCGATTGAAGTCAATATCACCAGCGGTAGTCCCAGAAAACTTGAGAGATATAAAAGATTTTCAATTCAAGAAGTATGGATGTGGCAAAATAATCAACTTTCTCTTTATTCATTAGATAACGGTGAATATCAAGAAATACCTGCTAGTAAGCTACTGCCAGATTTAGATATTACGTTATTGACTGAATGTGTATTAATGCCATCTCGCCTGCAAGCAATCCAAAAATTTACAGGGAAAGAATAATTACGCTAGATAAAGGCGATCGCCCCGAAAATAGACACCACAATAATCCGGCCGAATCTCCTGTGCCCCAAGGGTCTCTAGTTCTTTTGCCGCAATCTCTTCCACCCCCCGTGCCACCGTCGCAAAATATTGTTGCATCGCTTCCTATCGCCTGAAAATCAAAACTCCAGTTTAGTCGATAGGCGATCTGAAGTCGTTTTAATGAGTGCCGACTACAACAAAAAAACTTAATGACAGATAAAACTTAGAGTAACAAGAAACAGATTTCAAACCCTGAAACATACAAAATCAAACAGTAAATCACAACTTATGTCAAAAATGCCTAACGTTGGGAAAAAGTTTGATCAGATTCTCCAATGGCTTTTATCTCTTGGCCTTGCGTCCTTTATTCCATTGCCCGCAAGTTAAACACCACAGACTTTTCATTTTTTCAATTATTTTAAATACAGGCAACATTCAAGAGGTCTCAAAATAAATAGATTATAGATATTGTCTCTTTTGGGGAAACAATATGATGCAAAAACAAGAGATTGTCCTTTTCTTAGATGGGCAATAAAATAAAATTAATGGCAAGCTAACAATAAGCGCCCAGCGTTAACTCTAAATATTCGTCAAAATTTATCGATTTGGAGATTCCAATCAATGTCTGCAAGCTCATCTGCTTCTCAGAAAAAGACTAAACATCGGTTAAATTCAGCCTTTAAGCATCTAATGTCCGTGCATTGGCTGATGGCAGCGGGTTACCTCATTCTGTTTATGACGGGATCATTTATGGCTCGGCTCCCCAGGGAGTTTTTCATTCGCAGTCCCCTCTATGATTTTCATAAGTCGATAGGTGCGTTGGTGATGGCAATACTCACTTGGCGGATTATCGTACTGCTGCAAGTATGGTGGAAAAAATATACGAAACGCTTGCCTAAACTCAGTCGTAAGTGGTGGCAGAAAGCAAGCTTACATGCTCTACTGTATGTCTTTATGTGGGCAGTGCCCGTTAGTGGATTTTTCTTTTCGAATTCGTTCAAAAGTAATAATGTGAAGCTTTTTGGGATTGTTTTGCCGGATCTATTTCCTCAAAATGAGGCATTGGTTGATCTCGGTAGAAACTTACATTTTTGGCTAGCTTATACGTTTTTGGTATTTATAATTCTGCATACATTGGATCAACGCAAAGTGCTCCGGGCAAATTGGAAGCGGTTTCTGGGTTTTGTAAAAGCGAAGTTCGCAGCATCTTAGTTTAAGTACATGAAGGCAAATGATTTTGATTTGGATGAAATAACAGCAAGCTAATTTGTGTTTAAGGGCGATCGCCGCACCCTATTCGCGAGTGAAACCTTTCAAACCTGCTATTAAGTGATCGAATGGTGGTGCAATATCAACATCACTTTCTGCTGGAACATAACCCAAACTATATTGCTTTAACCCTTTCACACCACAAACCATTGCCGGCAAAGGTACGCTTAATTCTCGATAAAGCGCTTCCATAAATCCAAGACCGATCTCACTGATGTAATCTGCCCGGTTGGCAGCAACGCCATAGGTCACACAACGCAAAAATTGCCAAAAATCTCGCCAGCAAGCCTCCGCCCGAAATGCAGGATACAGCTCGCCATCTTCGTCTGTAATACCCGGAAATTCGGCTAGTACGTTTTCCCTAGCTTTCGACACAATATCTGTGGCGTTATCACGCAGGAGCTTGGCGATCGCCAGATTATTTTCTAGCTCCGGTTTTTCTTTAAAAATCGCATCACAATCCTCGTCAGTTAAATAATATTTTTCATCATCCACCCCTTGGAAACGTGAAATAACTTCAGGCGAAAAATCATCTGGCCAACTGTCAAAACTCACAATGCGGGCTTTTACAATCAGTTCTTTTACTTTCGGGCTAAGCATTTTATCCTCGCTAAATCTAGGCGGCCTCTACAGCTAAATCTACGCGGCGATCGCCAACTTTCTTTCAAGATCAAACAAGAAACCATGAATATATTCTTCTGTCCACTCCGCGCCATAGAAACGGGTTAACATGCCCCGCGCCGGATCTTTTTCTGCTCGATAGTTCACATAGCTCAATTGCGCGTCCCGGATTTTGTCTAAAGTTAGACGATCAGTCACAGGTTCAGCCTTTTCAACCAAATCCAGATAAGCATTGAGATAGTCTTTAAACGCCGCAAACACATGGGTTTCCACCGCATCAGGCGCTGTGGGACGAGTCCAGAGAAATGCAGGAGAGAAATAAGCCTTTGCTTCCTCCGGAAAATCACCGCCCCAAGGTAAATCCTCCCGGTACTTTTCAAACAATGGCATGACCGGATCGCTATAGCGAGCACGATATTCATCGGTATGAAAGAGAGGCTGCATATCAATGGCAATCAGAGGCCCCCCCGGCAAGGTCACCAAATCCGCACCAAAAAAAGGCAAATCATAATTTAAGTCAGGGAAAATCACAAAATTCAAAACCTGACAAGCGATGCCCCCTTCCACATGAGCCGCCCGAATTTGCCGCAGCTTAGGCGTACAAAAACCATGGCTTGTCGTCACCACATGGGCTTCCCGTTTCCCTTTACCAACCGTTGCCTCATTTTTCTCAAAACCTTCAGGAATCGGATAAGGCTTCAACTCCGGCAGGCGATCGCCCATTACTTGAGTCGCATAATCGAGAAAAGATTGATAAACAGACATAGGAAAAAATGTTGAATCTTAAAATTTAAACGTTATAAAAAAATCAGAAAAAAATGAGGGCACAACAGACAAATCACTGTATGACCCAAACCTTATTTATAAAAAAGAATAAATCGCTCACCAAACTTAAGCATGGAGCGCCTGCTCTGAAGGCGTTGACTCTTCAAACAAAAACTCATGCAAAAACTGCTCAGACCACTCATGGCCAAAATAGCTATTAAACAACCCAGAAGCCGGATCACGCTCAGCACTATACTGATCATAATCCTTATGTGCTTGGGTAACCTCTGCAATACGCTTCGGATCATCAGTCGGCTCTAAACCCTTCAGCATGTCACAATACAAACCCAAATACTCCTTAAAAGCAGGCAGTAAGCTACTAACAACCGTAGCCTCATCCGTTTTCGCAAACAATAAATAAGGCGAAAAATACTGAGCCGCATCATAAAACTTCATCGGTAAATCCTGCGCCAATTCACTATAGCGATCGCGGATCTCCTTCACAGGCTCAATGTACTTCTCCATATAAGCCTCATCCCGAAACAAAGGCTGAAAATCAAGCACAACCAAAATTTTCTTTTGGCCAAACGCCAAAAAATCAATACCGAGTAGCGGCATATCATAATGGTAGTCAGGGTAAAGCACACTATTAAAAATCTGTGCCATTTTCCCCGCATTGATATACGTATAACGAATCTTACGAAGCTCCGGAGACTGATAACACCAGCTCTCAATCATCGCCGGGTTCTTGCCGCGCTGACTCATCTGAAACTCAAGCTCAGGATCAATAGGACGACTTTTTAGCTCAAAGCGACTGAACAACTCTTGCTCTAAATGTCTAAGAAAAGGCTGAAACATGAACTTCGTCCAATGGGCTGTAGGGGAATAGTTAACTTGCTGCAAGTATATGAGATGGCATCCGACTGGCTTAAGGGCATTGTTGAGAAAGCAACATTTCGTAATGTAAAAAACACGTTTTTTACGCCCACTCGCAACAACCGTAACATTCAAAAAAACGCTTTCAGCACAAAGGTTTCGTACCCCATGAAACCAAGATTACCCACGTATCAAATGTTACGAAAAGTTTCTTTGTCTCTCAAAAAAGCCCCCGGAATTCCGGTTGGCATTTATTCTCATTTCAGTTGGTTCGCAACGACGACTAACTCAAACTTTTTAAAAGTCAATTTTGTTCAAATAACTATAGAGGAGAGCTCAAATGCTTGACGCTTTTTCTAGAGCAGTTGTAACTGCTGATAGCAAGACTGCTGCAATCGGTTCCAGTGAACTCGCTGAACTCAAAGATTTCATCGCTTCTGGTAACCGTCGTCTAGACGCAGTTAATGCGATCGCTTCCAACGCTAGCTGCATGGTTTCTGACGCAGTTGCAGGCATGATTTGTGAGAACACTGGTCTTATCCAAGCTGGTGGTAACTGCTACCCCAACCGTCGCATGGCTGCTTGCCTTCGTGACGCTGAAATCATCTTGCGTTATGTAAGCTACGCGCTTCTCGCTGGTGATGCATCTGTACTTGAAGATCGTTGTTTGAACGGCCTCAAGGAAACTTACACAGCTCTTGGTGTACCTCTTCAGTCCACTGCACGCGCAGTAGGCATCATGAAAGCTCAAGCTGCTGCTCACATCCAAGACAACCCCAGTGAAGCACGTGCCGGCGGCCGTCTTCGTAAGATGGGCTCCCCCGTTGTTGAAGATCGTTGTGCAAGCCTCGTTGCAGAAGCTGGTAGCTACTTCGACCGCGTTGTTGCAGCTCTTAGCTAACAACTCCTATAGCCGCTTTGGTTATAGTTCTTCATTTTTAATTTTTGGTCTGGGTTCCGAGCTCTGGATTCCGACCACATATAAATCAAATCAAGTCAAAACTAAAGGATAGTAAAGACATGAAATCCGTTGTTACTACTGCGATCGCTTCTGCTGATGCTGCAGGTCGTTTTCCCACTTCTTCTGATCTTGAGTCCGTTCAAGGCTCCATCCAACGTGCTGCTGCTCGTCTAGAAGCTGCTGAGAAGCTCGCTGGCAATATCGATGCTGTTGCTAAGGAAGCTTATGATGCTTGCATCAAGAAGTACCCTTACCTCAATGATGCTGGTCAGGCTAACTCCACTGACACTTTCAAAGAAAAGTGCCTCCGCGACGTTAAGCACTACCTCCGTTTGATCAACTACAGCCTCGTTGTTGGTGGTACTGGTCCTCTTGATGAGTGGGGTATTGCTGGTCAGCGTGAAGTTTACCGTGCTTTAAATCTTCCTACTGCTCCTTACGTTGAGGCTCTTAGCTTCGCTCGTAACCGTGGTTGTGCTCCTCGTGACATGTCTGCACAGGCTCTCACTGAGTACAATGCTCTGCTTGACTACGTTATCAACTCCTTGTCCTAATTTTTTAGAACAGGTTTGATTGGCTAAAGTCAGCCACTAAGGTTTTTTCGGAAGCCTAATTTTAGAGACCCTTAGTTCTATGTTTGCCTTTTGTGGGTAAATTCTGAACTCAGGGTTTCTTTGTGTTTTGCGATGAAAAAAAGATGAGGGTGGGGACTGCAGTTTTTTTTGGAATACATACCCTGCCACAATCGGACTAGCTGGGATTTATTAAGTCGTGATGATCAGTTAATCTTATAATTTCAAAAAATTAGGCTAGGGATAGAGCGCTGTAATTGGGTGATTTCTGCTGATAGGGTCAGGCGATCGCCGGGAGTATCGTTTTAAGATGAAAGAATAAGTTGCCTAAATTGTTAAACGATCTCCTCCTATGAAATTTGTAATTGATTCGACGATCGCCCGTAAAATCCAAGCGATGCAAGAGCGAATCCGTTGGCAACATCCAATGCTAAAGAAACAGGGGATTGATCAAACTCACCTCGTATTAGACGACAACAATGCCACGGCTAAAAATTTTTCGTTCCTCGTCATCGGAGATAGTGGTACTGGTAAACAGGGTAGTTATGACCCCCAATATGCGATCGCCGCACAGATGCAAACCCAGCGGGAGGGGGCAAGTTTTGTCATGCATACCGGCGATGTCGTTTATCTTGTCGGTTCGAGTGAGTATTACACCGAAAATTTCATTAAACCCTATCGTGATTTCCTGAAAGGTGGCGACAAACCCCAACAAATCGCCTATGACAAAATGGTTTTTAATTTGCCTTTTTTACCTGTTTTAGGAAACCATGATTATTACAATTTACCTTGGATTTATGGCTTGATTTCCGGGGTGACCAAAACATTCCGTAAGGTTTTTTCCCTTGGCTCTGATTGGGATATTGGCTGGCATGGTTCTTTTGATGGTGAAGCTTATTCCCGTGCCTTTATCGATTGTCTTGACCGTTTTTTTCTTGATTGGAGTTTAGAAAAACACCTCGAAAAATATTACCGTAAGCACGAAATCCACCCTGGTGAAACGAAGCGCTGTCTACATTACGACACCAACGAATTTACGCGTCTCCCCAATCGCTACTATACATTTCGGGTGGGTAGCGTTGATTTTTTTGCCCTTGATTCCAACACTTTTAACCATTCACCAAAATCCTTGGGAAAGCCTTTAAATCACGAAAAACAGCGGCAACTTCAGGACAAATTAGTTGAATTACAAAACGAGCAAGAAACATTGCAAGCGTCCCTAGAAATGATGGGGCGATCGCCGGATTATGATAGCGAAGACGAGCAGCAAGTGCGGGAAAAATTAGAACAAATCGACGAAATCCAACGGGATATTCACAAACAGCTTAATCCGGAAGACAACTCCATCGATCTAGAGCAACTTCAATGGCTGGAAACGGAATTAATCGCATCTTGGCAAAATGAAACAGTGACAGGCCGTGTCTTATTTTTCCACCATCCGCCCTACGTCACGGAGTCAACAAAATGGTATCAAGGTCAAACCCATGCCGTACGGGATAATTTGCAGGCTGTTCTGGATAATGTTGGTGTCGCTCTAAACTGGAATGTCGGCGATCGCCCCCTCGTGGATCTCGTGATTAATGGCCATGCCCACTGCATGGAGCATATCGAAACGTGGAATACAGGCCATGGCGACTCGTTTACAAACTGGATTGTGGCAGGGGGAAGTGGCTACAGTCTCCGTCGTCAGCGTCGTGAAGGTAATGTATTGCACGCGGCAGATTTTGATGCAACAAGTCCGGCGATCGCCGAGTCGAAAGTCTTTTTCGGCAAAACCGGTAAAGGCAAAGAAAAACAACAGCCCTACTCTTTTCTCAGAATTGACGTTGACATTGAAGCTGCCACACCTCCCAAATTTACAGTGCGTCCTTTTATTTCAGAGCGCTATCAAAAAAGCTGGAAACATTATCCCGCCGAGCCGTTTACCATTCAGTCCGTCTCCCCAAAAGTTAAAGCTTAAGACTGTGGCATGGCGATCGCCGGATTAAGACATCATCCTCTCTTGGGGGATCTCAATAATAAACTTTGTCCGATGCCCTAGCCGTGACTCACACCACAACTTACCCCGATGGCGTTCTGTCACAATTTGATAACTCATGGAAAGACCTAAACCCGTTCCTTTACCCATTGGTTTTGTCGTAAAAAATGGGTCAAATAACTTTGATTGGATCTCCGCAGGAATCACAGTACCATTGTTAGCAATGCAAATTCGAATCCTTTGATCCTCCGTTTGAGATGTTTGAATATAAATTTTTGGCTCCATCGTTTCACTTTCTTCTAAAGCATCAATGGCATTACTTAATAAGTTCATAAACACTTGATTCAGGGAGCCCGCATCACAAGCGACGAGAGGCAACTCACCATAGTCTTTTACTAGGGCGATCGCCGAAAATCCAGCACCTTTTGGTACTAGTCGATGTTGCAAAATCACAAGAGTACTCTCTATCCCTTCATGGAGATCAACATATTTAAACTCCGACTCATCTAAACGGGAGAAGTTACGCAATGATGAAATAATACGGGTGATTCTCTCTGTTCCCATTTTCATCGATTGCAGCACCTTCGATAAATCATCCTCAACAAAATCTAGCTCTAACTCTTCTAGTTCTGCCTCTAAACTTGAAGGGATCTCTGGTAAATGTTGTTGGTGTAAAGTCCGAATCTTTAATAAATCATTCACATAATTTGATAAGTAAACAAGATTACCTGAAATAAAACTAACCGGATTATTGATTTCATGGGCAATGCCTGCGACCATTTGCCCCAATGCAGACATCTTCTCACTCTGAATCATCTGAAGCTGAGTCTGCTTGAGGGTATCTAAAGTCTGCTCTAAAGTTTCATTTTTCGTATTTAATTCTAGATTTTTTTGTTTTAATTCTTCTGTTCGTTGCTGAACTCGGCTCTCTAGACTTTGATTAGTTTGAGCTAATTTTGAAAAGGCTAAATTGAGTTGTACTTCTGACTGCATTCGCTCTTTCATCATTGCAGTAAACACTAAAACTGTTAATGTTATGACCGCAATAAATGATTGTAGCTGAATCAATGATTGATTGAGGTTTGTCGCGATAAAGCTACCTTGCCCATTTACTGTGGACACAACAGCTAAAGCTGTAATAAAAAAGGTGAGAATTGCTGCTTGAAATTGCCCAAAACGAAAGGCTGACAAAAGTAACAGCGGAATCAACATGTATTCCAGACTATAATTTCCTTGAAAAGAGATATAGTCGATAATAGCAAGTAAGCTGATGAGCAAAAATGGCTCAATAACCATCCATAGTTTATAGAGTTTGTATCGCTCTTTAATGGGTAGATCTTGTTTGATAAAAAGATATTCTTCTCGAGCCACGAGCAAGGTAAAAAATTTCCAAAAAGATCCGTTTTTGATGTATTTTCTATTTTGAAAAAAGTGTTGTCCGCTTAATAAAATTGGGGTGACAATAAAAATTCCAGAAACATTAGAAATCCACCAAGTTAGCCAGACGGAAAGGTAGTCTGTCCAAGGTATTGTTTGGCTTAAGGCGAGACAGGTGACACCAGCGGTTGCATTAACAAAAGGGCCAGCCATACCGGCTAAAACCAAAAATTTAAATACGTCAGATGTGCGTGCAAAGGGATAACGATTGTTGGTTGTTTTTTTGAGGAGAAAGGCTCCCCACCAAGTGCCTAGGCTTGTGCCAAGGGCGATGCCGATGACTGGAAAAATAGAGATGGCGAGGGACAATAAGTTTGTTGTATCTCGAAAAGCCCAAAAATTAGCTAAAAATGATCCGCAGAAAACTCCAACATTCATCCAATTGCCAAATAACATCACTGCGCCGACAGCAATGCCATCGGGCGGCCACACTGGGGTTACATTCTGGGGGGTGGCGGCTAATGTACGGGACAATTCGGCTAATCCATAGTAGGCGATCGCCAAAAGCAGAATGCCAAGCACACGCTTTAGGGATTGGGGGCGGATTAACATTTTCGGGTAAAACATTGAAGGCTAATGAAGCTGATAATTCATTGTGTCTTATTTTTAAAGATATGCTATTAACTTCACCCTAAAATCTTTACTCTAGGATGTTATGGGAATGTATTCCCCTGAGCAGAGAAGGGCATTGAGATAAAATGGCAAGGCTGTTTCGTTTCTTTTTGTTCACGATATGACTATTCCCCAAACTGCTGCCTACGGTTCTTGGCGATCGCCGATCACTTCAGATTTGATTGTCTCTAGCAGTATCGGTTTGGGTGCGGTGGCCTGGGCTGGGGATACATTATTTTGGCTAGAAGGTCGCCCGCAGGAAAAGGGGCGCAATGTTTTAGTTCGGTTAAATTCTGACGGTTCAGAACAAGATATTACGCCGCAGGGATTTAATGTGCGCACCCGTGTCCATGAGTATGGTGGTGGTGCTTTTCTGATTACTGATGATGAAACGGTGTATTTTTCTAATGATGGCGATCGCCGGGTATATGTGCAAAAGAAAGATGCTGAACCCGAAGTTTTAACGCCGGAAAATCAACGCAGATATGCCGATTTTATTTTAGATTCAGTTAATAATCGCCTGATTTGTGTGAGCGAAGATCACGCCGGAGCAGGTCAAGAACCGAAAAATGACATTGTGGCGATCGCCCTCGATTCTGGTGACGTTTCAGTTTTAGTTGAGGGCAACGATTTCTATACGTCGCCCCGTTTGTCCCCCGATGGCAAAACCTTAGCTTGGGTGAGTTGGGATCATCCCGATATGCCTTGGGACAATTCGCAGTTATGGACGGCGGCGATCACCGAAGATGGCAGCTTAAGTAAGAAAAAACTTATTGCAGGTGGTGAAGAAGAATCCGTTGTAGAACCCCGTTGGTCGCCCGATGGCACGTTATATTTCAGCAGCGATAAGAGTGGCTATTGGAATTTTTATCGAGTGAAAGGTGACGAAGTAGAAGCAATTTATCCCGCCGAAGCAGAATTTGGTTATCCTCATTGGGTTTTTGGCGAATCGATTTTAGGCTTTGCAGATGCGATAACTTTGATTTGCACCTATAACGATCACGGCACTTGGAAACTCGCGAAAATTGATACTGAAACAAAAGAGCTGACGGCGATCGCCGTACCCTACAGCAGCATCAGTTATTTGCAGGTGAACGGCGAAAAAGTCGCCTTTATCGGCGGTTCAGCTACCCTACCGACGGCGATCGCCACCCTAGATCTTGCCACGGGCGAAACCCAACGCATCAAAGCAGCCAGCACCCTGCAAGTTGACCAAGGCTATTTGTCCGCACCACAACCTATCGAATTTCCCACCGAAAATGGATTAACCGCCCACGCTTGGTACTACCCGCCCAACAACAAAGATTTCGCCGCCCCCGAAAATACTGCGCCGCCACTACTCGTAAAAAGTCACGGTGGCCCCACGGCAATGGCTGGCTCCAGCTTAAGTTTGCGCATCCAATATTGGACTAGTCGCGGTTTTGCTTTCGTCGATGTCAATTACGGTGGCAGCACGGGTTACGGCAGAAAATATCACCAACGGCTCGATGGCAATTGGGGCATTATCGATGTGCAGGACTGCGTCAATGTCGCGAAATATTTAGTAAAAAAAGGCTTGGTTGATGAAAATAAATTGGCGATCGCCGGCGGTAGTGCAGGGGGCTATACAACCCTTGCCGCGTTAACTTTTTACGATGTATTCAAAGCCGGAGCCAGCTACTATGGCATCTCAGATTTAGAAGTTTTAGCCACCGACACCCATAAATTTGAAGCCCGTTACCTCGACCGATTAATTGGCAAATATCCCGAAGAAAAAGAAAAATATGTGTCTCGTTCTCCCATCCATTTCACCGAGAAATTATCCTGCCCCGCGATTTTCTTCCAAGGCTTAGAAGATAAAGTTGTGCCACCCAACCAAGCGGAAATGATGGTGGATGCCATTAAAGCGAAAGGATTACCCGTCGCCTACGTTTCCTTCGAGGGAGAGCAACATGGATTCCGTCAGGCCGCCAACATCAAAAAAGCCCTAGACAGCGAATTTTATTTCTACTCGCAAATTTTTGGCTTCACTCCCGCCGAAGAAATTGAACCCGTAGAAATCATGAATCTCTAATCATGAATCTCTGAGGAAAAAGGGCGGCGATCGCCCCACATACCAAAGTTACAAAGAATGACGGGCTAGATTGGGACAGACTAACACTGATCCCCTAAGACCTACGCATAATCTAGACACAAACCTTTTAGAGGTATCTGCATCGGTCAAAATCAATCCACGGTAAACTCTAATTTGAACACAAACACCCATCATGGAGAGCGTATGACCTACTGGCGAATGCAACTTCACCCTTCGGCTCCGGGCGGCGCTATCAAGCACACTGTCGAAAGTCTCTCTGCGGGGTACATCGGGCTAGATTTCTCCGAAAATATACCAGATCTAACAACAATCACAAAGTCGCAGTTGCCCGAAAAGCAGAAAAACTATTGGGGCTTTGCTCATGAGATGAAGTCGGGAGATCAAATTCTTCTCTTTGCTCATCACTTTCCGTTCGCACTGGCAAAAGTTACTGGAGAGTACAACTATGTAAGGGAACCAGTTCCCGAACTCGGCGTTTGGTTTCGTCACTTTCGCTCGGTGGCTGATGTGAAGTATTACGGCGACTTCAAAACAAATGCGAAGAATTGGGAGCCATTAACGATGACTGCTACAATCACGCCCCTTCACAAGCCAGACTCAAAGTCATTTTTACTTATCGAAGAGTGGCTCAATGTAGAGTCATCCTGAGTATGATCACCAATCTTGTAGATACTGTGTAGAAAAGAAGACGTCAAGAGGCAGCAAGAATAGTATCCCCAGCATGAGATGGAGAAAACTCTAGCTTCTGTGGTTCAAAAGGTTTGCCCGATTTAAGGACACCATACACAATACGAATTAACTTGTGCATGACAATGCCGACTATCTGC
Organism: [Limnothrix rosea] IAM M-220; assembly: GCF_001904615.1. Taxonomy (NCBI): domain Bacteria; kingdom Bacillati; phylum Cyanobacteriota; class Cyanophyceae; order Chroococcales; family Geminocystaceae; genus Picosynechococcus; species [Limnothrix rosea] IAM M-220. The sequence continues at coordinate 21,537 of NZ_MRBY01000013.1, read as the reverse complement.
ATTTTGTTTTTGCCTGCCTCTAAAAACCGCTTCCGTAAAGCTTGGATTTGAGGACTGTAGCGAATTGCAGTCAAAGCCGGGAAATACAAAGCTTTGCGTACATGAGGATTGCCAATTTTACATAAACGGGTCTTCCCTTTAACGGAAGTGCCCGATTGGTGTTCTTGGGGAGTAAGACCAACAAAAGCGGCTAACTGACGAGCAGATGTAAATTGCTCAATAGAGCCTATCTCAGACAGGATAATCACGGCGGTTTTCTCTCCAATACCAACAATAGATGTCAGTAACTGTTGTTGCTCATGCAGAGTCGATGATTCCACAATCAATGCTTGTTGCCGCTTTTTTATAGAGACCATCTGTTGCTCCAAAAACTCAATGTGCTCTTGGATGTCTGTCGTTAGCTCCGGGTCGGATATCTGAAGGCGATTTTGCTCTTGGGTTTTCATCTTTTCCAAGGCTTGCAGACGACGACTATAGCCTTGCAATTTTGCTAACTCAGGAGTTGGGGGAGTCCAAGCTTGGGGTTGTAAAGCTGCACAAAAACAAGCAATGGTTGTTGCATCGGCACGATCATTTTTCGTCCGGCTCAAACGACTTTGGGCGAATCCCTTAATGCGAGAAGGATTCACAATGCTGACTGTATGACCTTGATGGTATAGATATGTTGCTACAGGGTGACCATAGATACTGGTTGCTTCCAAACAAGCATGAACTTTCTCGGCACTCTGTTTAAGCAGCCAATGTTGTAGTTGTTCAAAGCCATCCCAACTATTTTCAAAGACTTGTACCGAGGCTTTTTTCTGGGTTTTGAGTAGGGCAGCATGAAATTTATCCTTACTGATATCGAGTCCCAAAATGGTTGCTGTCATTGTCCAACTCCTAATTTCAGGGGAAGAAATGATTGCTACACTCTTGCGCTATCCTTGCAAATACTGATTATCTCTGAAGGAGAATCAGTTGATACTGTCCAGTCTGCTTGAGGTAACATTCGGCGAAGTAAGCCGGAGGCTCTTTATCTACGAAACAAGCTTGATGCTTCAGGATGCGTCCAGAGTCACTCTTCGTTCTTACTTCCTTATACGATTAAGATAACTTCTTATCCTTCTCGCATTACATACAAGGATGGGTTAATGCAATGTAACGCGCCTTTTTGTGGATAGTGCGTGCGTGATGCCACTGGACTGTCGAGCGGGCGATCGCCACCCTTTTTTTCTCATTTACAATAGCAATAGTTGCGTGGTTCAAACAGAAACATGGGGATGACCTTACCCCTCGAACTCAGCCTAGATAACTGGCAGCTCAGTGACAAGCAGTTTTTTCAGCTGTGCCAACAAAACAAAAACTACCACTTCGAGCGCAGCGCTCAAGGAGATTTAGTGATTATGCCGCCAACAGGTGGCGAAACCAGCCAACGCAATGCGAGGCTAACTGCGCAACTATGGCTATGGCATCAAAAATATCGTCTCGGCAAAACATTCGATCCGTCAGGGGATTTATTTTGCCCAATAGTGCGAACAAATCACCAGATGCCCCATGGATTCCGCTAGCCCGCTGGGAAGCATTAACCCCAGAGCAACGCACTCGTTAATTAACGTGAGTTTTGCTTAAGCATGCTCGGAAGTACNGACGCGGTGAATGGGAGAGCGAGAGATCGGGAGATATTTCTATGCAAACAATCCTACTAGCTTTCAAAAAATGCAAATTTTCGTGGCTTCCCCGTGTCTTTCCCTCTCCGTGTCTCCTTTTCTCTAAAGAATTTTGGCTACATTCTTATCCATAACTGACGTTAATTACCATACGGATAGACAACCCAATATCGCCTATCCATTAACCTTTGATGTTTGAACCAAAGTTTAGAAAATCAATCATCTCAGCTTCTATGCTTCAACTTTGACATTCACCTTAGTCTCTTTTTCCGAATAATCTTGATAGAGCTGGAAACCTCTTTGCAGATCTTTCTCACCAGTAATGAGACGCGCGCCTCGGCCACGGGTGAAATAATTCCAGCCCCACTGCAGCATCACCACCATCTTGTTATCAAATTCGATGAGGTAGTAAACATGGGCAAAAATCCACACCAACCAAGCAAGGAAACCAGAGAATTTCACAAAGCCTAGGTCAACCACAGCGGCATTTTGACCAATCACCGCAAGGCTACCCACTTCCATATAACGGAACGGTGCCATCTCACTGCCTTGTAAACGCTGTTTGAGTAGCTTTGCAACGTACTGACCTTCCTGCATGGCGACGGGGGCAACACCGGGTAAAGGACGCTCGTTTTGGTGGGGGAAGTTAGCAAGATCACCAATCACAAAAACATCGGGATAGCCCTCGATACTGAGGTTTGGTTCAACGATCACCCGTCCCGCCCGGTCTAGCTTCGCGCCGAGGCGATCGCCTAAAACCAGACCCATGCCAGAAGCCTTCACACCAGCCGCCCACACAATCGTTTTCGCATGGATTTCGACTAGCCGATCACCTTGCTTGAGGGTGACATGATCCCCCTCAATATTGGTAACCATACTGCTAGTTTGGACATCTACACCGAGGGAAACTAAAGATTCTTCCGCCTTAGCTGACAGCGACGGATCGTAGGGAGGCAAGACACGATCCATGCCTTCTAGGAGAATTACTTTTGCTTTCGCCGTATCGATTTTACGGAAATCTTTTTTGAGCACACTATAGGCAATCTCAGAAATTGCACCAGCTAGCTCTACACCAGTGGGACCACCACCGACAATGACAAAGGTCAGCCATGCCTGTTGCAATGCGGGGTCGGTTTCTTTTTCCGCCGCTTCAAAGGCCATAAAAATACGGTGACGAATTTCAAGGGCATCTTCAACGGTTTTCAAACCGGGAGCAAAGGGTTTCCACTGGTCATTGCCAAAGTAGTGGTGACTCACTCCCGTGGCCACAATCAGGCTGTCGTAATGGACAATCCCCTCTTGCATCACCACCGTTTTCGCTTCGGGGTCAATATCTTGCACTTCGTCTAACAATACATGGGTATTTTGATTCCCACTAAGCACTCCCCGCAATGGTGAAGCAATATCTGCGGGAGAAAGTGTCCCTGTCGCAACTTGGTATAGCAACGGTTGGAAGAGATGAAAATTCCGCTTGTCGATTAGGGTGACATCGACCAAATCGTTTTTACCAAGGGTTTTTGCGGCATATAGACCACCAAAGCCACCACCAATAATGACAACTTTGTGTTTATCCGTTGTGGGGGTGAGGTCTGGGAGTTGGGTGCTTACCATGGGTTAGACTGGGTGAGGGTTTACGGAAATATATAAATTTTTGTCAAGTCTCTTTGTTAGGTACAAATACTAACAGAGATCTATCCAAAGTTATAGGTAGCTTTGGGATTTGGCTTTGTGTTTGTCGTGGGTACGCTGCACTAACAGCGATTGAGATATATTTATTTTTCCCAAAAAAGATTATGCAACGATTGGTGGTGACGCCAGAGCAATTCGACGGCGACTCTCTTGTTTATTTAACTCCTGAGCAGCGGCATTATCTGCTAAGTGTGTTACGTTTGCGCATCGGCGATCGCCTCATCACCCTAAATGGTTCGGGAAAAGGCTGGCTGACGGAGTTAGTATCTGAAGCAACCCTTGGTCTTTTAGAACCTTATCAATTTAAAACTGAGCTACCATGTCCCGTTCAGCTGGTGGCGGCATTACCGAAAAATGGCTTTGATGAGGTGGTGCGCTGCTGCACGGAGTTGGGGGTCATGCGCATTACGCCGATCTTTTCCGCGAGAACAGTCTTAAAACCGAGTGCAAATAAATTAAAGCGTTGGCAAAAAATTGCGACGGAAGCTGCGGAACAGTCGGAGCGAGCTTTTGTCCCGACAATTGACGCGCCTGTAAAGTTTGGTGATTATCTCCAACAGCAAGGAAACTCAACCCATTACCTCTGCGCAGCGAGAGCAGAATCTCCACATTTGTTAGGGCTGCTGACAACCCATGCTTTGTCTAATAAATCCCACGATGATTTGGCGATTTGTGTGGGGCCTGAGGGGGGTTGGACTGAGCCAGAAATTGAACAGGCGATCGCCCACGGTATGACAACAGCTTCTTTGGGGCGATCTATTCTGCGAGCAGTGACAGCATCGATTACGGCAATGTCTCTTGCGAATGCGGCGTTGCGCCACTAAGAACCAGAATAAAACCTACGCGTTTTGGCGGGCTTTCTCGATGGCAATCATGGCCTTACGCAATGTCGCAACTTCATCTTGGAGCATACTGAGATAGGCTGCATTATTTTGGGCTGCGGTGAGGGTGGCCGCAACGTTCAGGGCGGTGTCAGCAGAGATATTGCCCTTATGTTTCAGCATCAGGCGCTGGTAGTGTTCCCCTAGATCGTCGTGCATCACGGTGACAAAATCTGTGGCTTCACTCATCTTGTGGTTCTCCCAAAAAATTCCTAATGGTCATGGTAGCGGAGATACTTGGCGATCGCCCTAGAAATTTACTCAATGTATTTTAGTGACTTGCTAAAATCAAACGTGAGAACAAAGGGTAACCGCAGAATTTATGGATTTGAATAACATTGACGCGATTATTTTTGATCTCGGCGGCGTGATTATCAATATTGACTATCCCCAGACAATATTGGCCTTTAATGCGCTGCATAATAAGGAGCAAGATTTTCCCTATAGCCAAGACGACCAGGCGGAATTATTCGATGCCTTTGAAAAGGGGCAGATTCCGGCATGGGAATTTCGGGATGGTTTACGCCATATCCTTAATCTTGATTGCAGTGACGAAGCCATCGATCGGGCTTGGAACGCCATGCTTTTGGATATTCCCCTGAGTCGCATCGAACTCCTTGAAGCTTTGGGTCAGCATAAACGACTCTTTCTATTGTCTAATACCAACTCGATTCATAAGCTTGCCTTTGATGAGATTTTCCAGTCAACCTGTGGCGATCGCTATGATCATCTAGATCAACTGTTCGAGAAGGCCTACTACTCCCACCACATCGGCGATCGCAAACCAAACCCTAGTATTTTCCAAAAAGTGATCGACGAGCAAAAATTAGACCCTGCTAAAACCCTTTTCATTGAGGACACCATCCGCCACATCAAAGGTGCACAAAAAACAGGACTACAAACCTACCACCTTACTAACGGCGAAACTCTAACCCAACTGCCGTGGCTGCAAGGTTAGAGTCGAAATTCATTTACTCCCTTAAGTAAAATTATTTAAATCTAAATAGATTAAGGCGATCGCCCATTAGTGAGGGTTCTAACTCATTTTTGGGCGACGCACTTTTTTATCTTCCATTTGAGCTTTAGCCTTCGAAGCACTCTTACGCAAAAACTGTAATCTTGTCTCAAAATCCTTGCGCTTACGACGATTGGGCGTTTGCTCAATCAACGTTTTAAGAGCACTACCAAGACTCTTATAGGCATTAGGTAAAGTGTACCCAAACCGTGTTGCTAAACGAATTGCCTGCTCATCAGCTTCAATGGCTACCGTCATCCGTTTTTCGCCACTATTTTTTTGCCATAGACGATAGCCAGAAAAACCACACAGCGCTAAAGCCAAAACCAACAACAAACCATCCTGCACCCACAGCTCACCCACAGCACCACCTAAACCAATGGCCAGAGCCGCCATTTCCCAGCCTTCGCGAGGAATCGTATCATTTTGAATCTTGGCAACCTCATGCCAGAAAATCAAATTACGCTGGTCGATCGCCAAATTTTCCCACTTCGGTAAATCAATCTGAATTTCAATATCATCCTTACCCAATTCCTCAGAACGAATTAGGGGAGGGTTCACTTCCGTTGTGCCTTCTACCATGACCCAGCTTTGTAGTTCTGGGGGTAACAGAGTCTTGAGGCGGCGTAGCTCACTCATTTCAGCTCTGGCAGAAAAAGTGGAATAGGAAGTCATAGATCGTGGTTAACTGTTTTTTTTAGAATACGTACAAGCAAGATTTTTTAGAGTTTAGATGCAAACCCAATCTCTGTTGCTAGGTTAACAATAAATGTTAGCGCAATGGGCGATCGCCATAACAATCAGACTGAACTGACAAGCCCAACAATTAGTTGTAATTTATTAGATCCCAATCCTGAGAAAAATGACTGCACTTTAATAGCCTCCCCTACAGAAGCATTTTTTCCAGACTAACACCGTCAACACAACAACCACATCGCGCTATGCAGGGTTAATCCACAGCAACGTTTGACCAAATTCAATTGGTTCACCATCCTCAACGGCAATTTTCATCACTTCACCGCTCGCTTCAGACTCAATTTCATTCATGAGTTTCATCGCTTCGATAATGCAAACCGTATCACCGCTACTGACGCGCTCTCCCACAGAAACAAAAGGATCTTCCCCCGGAGCAGGCGCTCGATAAAATGTCCCCACCATCGGAGAAGTGACAGCAACCCATTTGTCGTCTATACCAGAACCACCGGATGTTTCAGGGGTTGGAGCTGGAGCTGGAGTCGGAACTACGGGCGGTGGCGCAATATTTGGTGCTGCGAGATTGACATCCTGAGGGATAACGGCGGGTGCTGCAACCACTGTGCCCTTACTCACACGCAACTCGAAGTCGTCAGTTTTGAGTTCGAATTCGGTGACGTTAGTTTGCCCGATGGCACTGAGTAGCTCTTGAATTTCTTGTAGATTAATAGCCACAGAACGGTTTATTCCTCACAACGATAGGGACAGCAACAAAAAGATTCAGCATTACTGAGGTCTTCATAAAAAGGTTGTTCGATCTCTGCCTACGCGCAGTAGTGGCCATGGCGCAACACATACTGATGTTTCGGGTAAGCACAGTCGTCAGCTCAAGATTAATTTTCGCGGCCTAAATATTTATCCTCGCGAGTATCGATTTTGATTTTTTCTCCGATGGAAATAAATAGGGGCACATTGACTTGAGCACCAGTCGAAACAGTTGCAGGTTTTGTACCGCCTGTGGCAGTGTCTCCCTTCACGCCGGGGTCGGTTTCCGTTACTTCGAGGACAACGGTATTGGGCAGTTCAACGTCAATAACTTGGTCGTTCCAAAAAAGAACATTTACCTCCATTTCTTCGAGGAGATATTTGACGCGATCGCCAATTTGAGCTTCACCGAGGCGAACTTCTTCGTAGGTTTCCATGTCCATAAACACAAACTGATCACCTTCTTTATAGGTGTGTTGCATTGTGCGTTTATCGAGGATCGCTTGGGGAACTGTTTCCCCTGCACGGAATGTTTTTTCGACGACACTGCCTGTCTGGGCATTTTTGAGCTTAGTGCGAACAAAGGCTGAGCCTTTACCGGGTTTTACGTGGAGAAATTCAACAACACGCCAAACAGAACCGTCTAATTCAATGGATGTACCACTACGAAAATCGTTACTAGAAATCATGGAGCTTTAGCTACATTACAGGCTTGCATCATCAAACCACATTTTACCGTTGTTGGGTGAATTTCCCGTTAATTTGCCCGCTGGGTTTACCAAACGATAGCTTTTGGGCAGAAGCTTTGTCTCTAAGGGTTTGAGGAGGAATTGTTATCTAGTTTTCTTTATTGTTAGGTCAAATTTGCCAGATTTTTAGGGGTTATTTGTCCTTGGGGCTCTTGGGGGTTGGGGGCAGTTTCGGAGTGGCGATCGCCACAATACCCAGCACAGAAACACCATTTTCTTGTAATACTCGCCTAGCCTCACGGGCAGTTGTCCCAGACGTATAAATATCATCCACGAGCAAGACAGGCTTCTGGGGTCGTTGCCGAAAGGTTTTAGCATCGAAGGAAAAAGCCCCCTCCATTTCCTGTTGTCGTTGCGCCACATTTAGTTCAAAGAGAGGTTTTGTTGCCTTAGTTCGCTGGAGGGAAACATGGTCACAGCGTAATTTATTAATCTCGGCAAAGCGTTTAGCAATCAGTCCGGCTTGGTTAAAGCCCCGCTGCTGCTGTTTTTCAGAATGCATCGGCACGGGAATCACCGTCACTTTAGGCGGAGCAGAAAAGGATGTTTGCCAAGTATAGGCCAGCTTTTCCCCTAGCCATGTACCAAGGGCTGGCTGGTTATTGTATTTCATGGCGGCGATCGCCCCCTTCAACGTCCCGTCATAATGTCCAAGCACAAACAAAGGAAAATTTCCTTGCCAATAATACTTAGGGTTTGAGAACTGACACCTCTGGAGCTGGCGATCGCACCCTTGACAAACAAAGTCTCCCCCGGCTGCCCGCCGACACAAAGGACACCTTTCATCCAAAAAAATTGACAAAAACCAATCAAACATCATTTCCCATATCCCATTCAACCCCCAAGCAAATATCAAGAAAAAATTCTCTTAAACGATGCTTAACCTCAAAACTTTTCTTATTTTTTAGATATAATCATTACACAAATTTCACCATAAAATAAGACCGACAATTCCCTCAAGACAATATTTCAAGAACTCCACAATGCCCTAGGGGAATGACCATCTCAACAAATATTTTCAGTCCCCCAAAAGACATACAGAAAATACTTTTTTTTACGATATTACTTAAGTAGTCGCCTTTAGCAAAAAAATACATTTTTCATATTATCCCAAGACAAATTAGCTTTAGACTATCAATACTTTAATATTGTCTAGTTATCATTTCGATAACAGCGCCATCAATAATAGTAGATCCGAAACAAATCGCACTACGCCGGCTGTAATGCAGCAAGGGCAAGAATTTCAGCAAATCCTCAATCCATGAATCAACCTTTATTTCCTAGAACACCATATATTCTTATTGTTGATGACGAGCCAGACAATTTTGACGTCATTGAAGGATTTTTATTTGCCGAAGGCTATCACCTTAGCTATCTTAGATCCGCGAAAAAAGCATTTATAAGGCTCGAAAAGCATCTTCCAGATTTGATTTTAGTTGATGCAATGATGCCAGAGATCGATGGTTTTAGTTTTTGTCAACGCCTCAAAAAAAATAGACAATGGCAACATATTCCTGTGATCATGATCACAGCATTAGGCCATGATTATTTAGCAGAATGCTTAGCAAGTGGTGCAGATGATTTCCTCGCTAAGCCGATTAATAAAGTTGAGCTGCGGGCACGGGTGATTTCGATGCTCCGTATCAAATTTCAATATGATGCCCTTAAAAATTCCCGCAAATTAAGAGATGATTTGACAGACATGGTTGTCCATGATTTTACAAATCCAATTACGACTCTTTTGCTACAAACGGAAATTCTTGATCGTTTGGAATTATCAGAACAGGTAAAAAAGGGTTTATCTCGTATTCGACGAGCGGCAAATTCTTTAGAAGGGCTACGTAATGATTTTTTGACCTATGGGAAGGCCGAGGCTGGTGTTCTGACGCTCCAGAAGGAGTCGTTTGTGATTCAAGACTGGGTTAAAGATACGGTGGCGGATTTTGAAGATCTAGCAGTATCGAGAAGGGTTCAAATCCAGGTGATTTTCGCTGATGATTTACCAAAAAGGTTTACTGGCGATCGCCCTTTGTTAGTACGAGTCTTAAATAATCTTTTAACGAATGCGTTAAAGTTTTCGCCGTTCCAAACCACCATTGAGGTGCATATTAGCGCGACTCAAAATCAGATTTCTGGTGAAACAGCACTGCAATTAGCCGTAAAAGATTTTGGGCAAGGTATTCCCGATGGGCAGAAAGCCCACATTTTTCAAAAATATGACATTGGTAAAAGGCAAGAAAAAATAGCTCAAACGGGTTTAGGATTAGCGTTTTGTCAGATGGTTGTCGAAGCCCATGGCGGTGAGATTCGCATCCAAGATAATCAGCCAAGGGGCACAATTTTTTACGTCGAGCTACCGGCTTTAACCGCGCTGCCGCAGGAAGTTTAATAATTTTTCGAATTCTGTGGGCAAAGGGGCGATCGCCTCAATGGTTTCATGAGTAATAGGATGCTGAACAATCAATTTACGAGCATGGAGCGCCTGCCCCGTTAAATTTACTTTAAAGGATCGATTATTTGTATAGAGAGGATCGCCAACGATCGGATTGCCCATATGGGCGCTATGGACTCGGATTTGGTGGGTACGACCTGTTTCTAATCGGTAATACAAAAGTGAATAATTCCCCAGCCTTTCTTGCAGTTCCCACCGCGTTACCGCTGGACGACCAGAGTCGAGCACAGCCATTTTTTTTCGATCAACCTTATGGCGGTCAATGGGAGCATCAACAATGCCAGCGGCTTGGGTCGGACAACCATAGACCACACCTAAATATTCTCGCCGTGCAGTTTTTGCCTTAATTTGTGCCTGTAAATGTTGGTGGGCTTGGTCAGTTTTCGCAATGGCGATCGCCCCCGTCGTATCCTTGTCTAGACGATGGACAATCCCCGGCCGCTGTACACCACCAATCCCCGCCAGGCGATCGCCACAGTGCGCCAGCAGTCCATGGACAAGAGTGCCTGTGTAATGACCCGGCGCAGGATGAACCACCACATTCGCGGCCTTATTGACAATCAGTAAATGCTCATCCTCAAACAAAATATCTAAAGACATCTCCTCCGGTTCTAGCTCCAAAGTCGTCGGTGCCGGAATGGTCACAATTAGGCGATCGCCATCATTTAATTTATATTTCTTCGCCGTACAAACAACCTCATTAACAACCACTTGTCCCTGTCCAATAAGTTTTTGAACCCGAGATCGCGATAGGTCATTTAACTGCAGTGATAACCAGAGATCAAGACGTTGCCCTTGCCCTTCAGCTGTAACCAAATATTGTCGAGTATCAACCATTGATGCCGCCCATCATCCAAATTACAACCATTCTTCAAAACCCCTTCTAAGACTATCAGCGTCTTGGACAACACCTTGAAATACAAGCCATTTAGAACAATCAAACCAACCAAATTTAAAGCATTTTTGCAAAAGAGTTCACTCGAATAGTACCGACAATGATTTCAACGAAAAAAATGTTAAAGTTATACCAAAGTTCAAAATATATTGGTTTATAAAAATGGATAGTGTAGCTTACATTGTCGTCCTCGCGATGGCATTATCAGTGCTCTTCTTTGCGATCGCCTTCCGTGAGCCCCCCCGCATCGAAAAGTAACGATTGAAATTTTTTCCGATGGGTTTCCCTGAATCAAGTCCCGACTAACGCGTACATCGCACAAGAGGCACTTGGTTCAGGATTTCGTAGTAGAAAACACAGCACCTAGCACCATTCCACCCTCAAGAGTTTATTGAATAAACAGTTTCGATATTATGCATTGTCCCTATTGTGACCATACAGATAGCCGTGTCCTTGAATCGAGGGCTACAGGTGCAGGACGTAGCATTCGTCGCCGCCGTGAATGTTTAAGCTGTAAGCACCGCTTCACCACCTACGAGCGCATCGAATTTGTCCCAGTTTCTGTCATCAAGCGCAATGGACAAAGCGAAACATTTGACCGCTCCAAGATCATGCGCGGTATGGCAAGAGCCTGCGAAAAAACCAATGTTTCTGCCAGCACCATCGAAGCAATTACAGAAGATATCGAAACCAAATTACAGCAGAGCCCAAAGCGTAGTATATCTACCGACAAAATCGGAGAATTAGTCCTTCACCGTTTACGACAAGAAAGCGAAGTTGCTTATGTCCGTTTTGCATCTGTATACCGCAACTTCCAAGATGTCGATGACTTTATCAATACCCTAAATCACTTGCAAGATACAGCAGAAGAAGCGAGTCAGTGGTTAGAAGATACCGAAACAGAAATCACGCCAGCCTCCGAATCCCCCGCCTCTGTTTTAGCCTCCACCACAACTAAATAAAGCTTAGGAAAGGATTTTATAACTTTAGAGTATGCTTTTCGCTAAACTCGCCTGATAAAACTATGGATTTCAGACCTTTTTTAAGATACTATTGATATCCTGTATCTTAATATATTTACTTTTTGTCATTTTTAAGATATTGATGATAGTCATACTACGATCTGTAAGTAGTACGACGGTCTTTTGCTGCTGTAAATTACTATGCACCGCATCCCTAACTGCGATCGCCACTCTCCGTAATTTACCTACGCTAGCGAAGGAGATGCTTTCCCATCCCTTGGCTATACCTCCACAACGATGAAGAATTGACTTAGATTGTTCTCCCCAGAGTAGCGATAATCTAGAAAATTCACCAGCCATCAAAAAAGGGGGCAAGCAACAAACAATTTAGGAGATTAAACACTAGGAATAGAACACACATGGTCAGTCAGAACACAACTACAGTAGATATTGGTTTTACCCACGATGATTTTGCCGCGCTTTTAGACAAGTACGATTACCATTTCAGTCCCGGAGATATTGTTCCCGGAACGGTATTTAGCATGGAGCCTAGAGGCGCACTGATTGACATTGGTGCAAAGACAGCAGCATATATTCCTATTCAGGAGATGTCCATCAACCGTGTGGATTCTCCGGATGAAGTATTACAAGCAGAAGAAACCCGTGAGTTTTTTATCCTCACTGATGAAAACGAAGATGGTCAGTTAACCCTCTCTATTCGCCGTATTGAGTACATGCGTGCTTGGGAGCGTGTGCGTCAGCTGCAAGCAGAAGATGCAACGGTTCGTTCCCTTGTTTTTGCAACCAACCGTGGTGGTGCGCTGGTTCGTATTGAGGGTTTGCGTGGATTTATTCCCGGCTCTCACATCAGCACCCGCCAAGCTAAGGAAGATTTAGTGGGTCAAGAGCTTCCCCTTAAATTCCTTGAGGTTGATGAAGATCGCAATCGCCTCGTCCTCAGCCACCGTCGCGCCCTTGTTGAGCGTAAGATGAACGGCCTTGAAGTTGGTGAGGTTGTTGTTGGTTCCGTCCGTGGTATAAAGCCCTATGGTGCATTTATTGACATCGGTGGTGTGAGTGGTTTGCTTCACATTTCCGAAATTTCCCACGATCACATTGATACACCTCATAGTGTTTTCCAAGTGAACGACGAACTTAAGGTGATGATCATTGATCTTGATGCTGAGCGTGGCCGAATCTCCCTCTCGACAAAGCAGCTTGAGCCTGAACCCGGCGATATGCTCAAGAATCGCGAGCTTGTCTTTGAGAAGGCTGAGGAAATGGCTGAAAAGTATCGTCAAAAACTCTTGGCTGAAGCGGCTGGTCTGACTGTTGAGGAGCAAGAGGATACTGCTGATGTTGTGGAAATTGAAGAGGAGTACGTCAGTGCAGTCGAAGAGTAAATTCGGTCATTTACTCAATGGGATAAAAAACTAGATTTTCTGATCTCAATAATTTTTATCGAGGGGTTTTCAGGCCTCTCTTTTTTATTGTGAATAATTTATGAGTAACGTTAATTTGCTGCGGGTGATATGGTTTCAAGGTTTAGATAACGTCAGTTATGGATAAGAATGTAGCCAAAATTCTTTAGAGAAAAGGAGACACGGAGAGGGAGAGACATGGGGAAGCAACGAAAATTTGCATTTTTTGAAAGCTAGTAGGATTGTTTGTATAGAAACATCTCCCGATCTCTCGCTCTCCCATTCACTGCGTCGTACTTCCGAGCATGCTTAAGCAAAACTCACGTTAGATAGCTAATGGCAAAGTTTTTGGTATTCTGTTGCGAGTTTTTGGGCGATCGCCGACCAAGAGTAAGTGTGACGGGCAAAGGCTTTACCTTTTGTGCCAATTGCGTTTCGTTCCTCTGGCTGACGCAACAAGTTTAGCAGGGCAGAGGTTAGTGATGATTGGGTATCTTCGATGACGATGCCACCTCCTGCAGCATCAATATCAGGGGAAATTTGAATACCCTTCGTAATGACGACAGGTAAACCCACGACGAGGGCTTCCGCTACCGCAATACCAAAATTTTCAGAGTAGGACGGCAAGGCAAAAATATCTGCACCTTGCAATAGACATTCTTTTTCTTCACCTGTGATCAGGCCGGGAAAAACAACCTTTTTAGTTAATTTTAGTGCTTGGCTAAGTTGCTGTAGTTCTTCGATATATTCTGGCTCTCCAGTCCCGGCAAAAATCCCAAAAAAGGGTTCATTTTCCCGTTGTAAATCTGCTAGGGATCTCAGCAATAAGTCGGGACGTTTTTTGTAATGGAGACGCGATAAAAATAAAATTACTGGCACATTTTCAGGCAAATTATATTGCTGCCGTAATCGCTGTCTTGCGTTGGGAATCTCGTCTGGAATATTGACTCCTAATGGCAAAGTCACTGTCGGTGTGTCAATACCAAAGGAGCGCACATCTTCTGCTTCCCCTAGGGCAGTGCAGTGAACTGCGGCGGCTTTTTGTAGATTTTTTCGTTCAAACAAAGTGGCGTAGAGCTGTTTTTTTGCTTTGCCTTGATTGAGTGCCCAAGGTGTGAGCTGTCCCATTGTTCTGACGGTATATGGAATTTTCTTGAAACGGGCGATCGCCGCGGCACAGGTCGGCAAGTAGGAAAATAAATAATGGTGGTCAAGAATGTCGTAGTTGGCGAGATTTTGCCACATCCAAGCCGTCGCGGCTTTAGAAAAAATAAACTCTTTCAGATTTGGCGGATCGTAGGGCAAAAACCATACAGGGACAGACAAATTGAGGGATTCATCAAAAATATAGTCGAGGCGATCGCCTGTTTTGATCTCTCCCATCCCAAAATTAGTGGTTAAAATCTCCGCATCTTCCCCAAGATCTCGCAAAGCTTTAACCAAGTTTAGCGCGACCTGTGAAGGGCCTCCCATATCGGCACTAATCGAGGGAATAATGTGGAGGATTTTCATGGATGGCTCAGCGCAAGGTTCTCAACTAACGGTAATACTAAAACAACTCTATTGAAGGCGATCGCCTCCAGCCGATAAAAATCACTTAAAAGGTCCAAACTTCCGAAACACCACAAGGGCAATCACAGGCAAAATAGCAGTCGTCGTCCAAAAACAACTGCGCATCGTTAAACCTGCCGCAAAAAATCCCAGTGCGTAGACCACCAACCCGTAATCAGACTGGGTCAAAATTGCCATTCGATTCCACCAAGCCGACAAAGCCCCAAAAAACGCCGAAAAAATAACAATTCCCGGCCACCCAGCAAACATGTAGGCTTCACCAATATAAGTAATCGCGATCGTATAGCCTGACACACCAGCAACCTCTTCCATCGAAACACTCAAACCCTCCGGTTTGCCTTTCCATAATGCTCGCGGAATCGGTTTGGCAACTGCCCACACCACCAAATCATTACCAAGGAAAGGATAATTTTTCGGCATCCCCTCACCGATTAAAGCCATAGAAGCCAGATTATAATCCACAGCTAAAGTGTCTCTCACCGACTCAGTCTTATACACCTCATCTTCCAAATAGCGCCTTAAGCCAATTGTGCGGAATTCAAGCATATGGTAAGAAGCCCAGCCAGTTAACCAGAAAACAAAGACTGTAGGCAAAACCATCCGAATGAAATTTTGCATAAAACTTTTCTTCGGCACAGTCACTAAATAGCTCATTGTGAAGGTTGAAATATGAGCAACAAAAATATTTCTAGTGCCTCCAGCAAAAGCGCCAAACATAACCGCATAAAACATCGCAGCCATAATGCCAAAACGCACAATCCCAAACTGCTTAAAACGATTAATCGCGACACCAAACAAAGGCGGAATAACATATTGCAATAAAGCCAGTTCCCCAAGCAAAGTGCCTAACCCCCCCCCTAAACGACCAGCCCTCGACCAAGGTTGACTGAAGCGAGCTCCCTGCATGTAAGAAAACATGCCTCGACTACCGGGCTCGTCACCAAAAAGTCGAAAATCCACCGATATTAACATCGAAAGAAAGCCCAAAAAGGCACAGACAATCGTCACAATGACAATCGCATTGGGAGAAAGACCTTCCAAGTTGAGAATTTTAGCTTTAATGCGAGTCGGCTTGACTAAATGACGGCTTACAGAAAATACAAGAATGCCGAGCAGCGTCATATTAATAGCGACAGAAAATGTTTCTGGTGTGAGTGCCCAAATATTAAATCCTTCTTGAGGAAACAAAAATTCAGCAAGGGTTAAAGCATAAATTCCTAAAATACAAAGAACATCAGTTCTCAGAAGATTTCGCAAACCCTTCGTTAGATCAAACAGCAAACTACCAAGAAATCCTAAACCGACATATTCTGCTGCAACTTGAGCCATGGCCTCAAGGCTTTCGTTTGCCGCTTGGGGATACATCGCAAAAGCGGCAGCACAGCCGAGTACAAGACAGGCTGTCCCCGGAACTTGAGGGTGGGGAATGAGCTTACTCTCTTGCTTTGGGGTCAGTGCTTGATCGTTTTGTTTTGCTTTTGCGGTAACCATTTAAAAATTAGGGAGGAAAATAGTTGGGGCAAGGTGAATGTTCTTCTAAATTATTTTGGCCTGTTTTTAGAGAAATCGTGTTTAGTTTGATTGCGCGGCTTCAAAATATTGAATGAACTATTGGGGTGTGACATCCCATGTGAGTTTTGTCCGAAATTAGGTGTGTGGCGCTTTTACCCATCTTGCGAGTTTTGTTTGGATGGTCGAGCATAGTTTTGAGGGCTGCGGTTGCGGCGGCTTCATCTTTAGATGGAATAATGAGATCTTCTTGATGGTGCTTGCTTAACGACATTGGTGATATCGCCATCGCTACGGCAAATAATGGGTTTTCTGGCTGCCATTACTTATAGACATACAGGGACAAATGGGTCATTCCAGCCAACTAGAACAAAACAATTGGCTAAATGCATTTCTTGAAGTTGGCCTAGGCTTTTGCGCCAAAACTAAGAGCTAATAGTTTAGGAACCCAAGAGGTATAAGGACAGTACTTTCAGATCAACACTTGCCGAACAAAGGCTTGGGCTTGGCAGAGAGCCTAGATTGCCATTAGTGGATTATCGGGTTTTGGGAAATTAGGAGTCGAGAAATAAGACTTTCATTAAAATTGATTGAAAAGTGAGCGGGGCGATCGCCAAGAGTTTAGTTACAAATAAACTTGGAGCAGTAACTGCAGTCATTGGGATTTTTGGTAAGACTCTCTTGGCTCGACACAATAAACAGTGGAGATGAACCATTTAAGGCTGCCGGATTTTTGTTAGGAAAACTTCGGGCCTGTCTTGACAATTTTGACTTCAACAAAGATTTTTTGGCTACGCAGTTTGCTATGACAATGTCAAGGAGCCAAAAGTTTAACCTTGCAACTTGGACATTTTTAATAAAGGGCACTTGGCGATCGCCCTTGCCGAGCAAACCCATAAATAGCAACTAATTAAGGATTTATTATGTGAAGAAATGCCACCTTGTCTGATACCCTACAGACAAATCATTTTCTTTGTGAAGTTCTGTAATATGCGTATCGCCCTTTTTACTGAGACATTTTTACCAAAAGTAGATGGCATCGTAACTCGGCTCCGCCACACAGTCGATCATTTGCAGCGCAGTGGTGATCAGGTGATGGTTTTCTGTCCCGATGGTGGACTGCGGGAACATAAAGGCGCACAGGTTTACGGCGTTAAAGGCAATCCGCTTCCCTGGTATCCCGAACTAAAGATGGCATTTCCTGGCCCTTCGGTGGGTAAAGCCCTCGAGGCATTTCAACCGGATTTGATTCACGTCGTTAATCCAGCAATTTTAGGGTTAGGCGGGATTTTTTTCGCGAAAACAATGGATATTCCCCTAATGGCCTCTTACCACACCCATTTACCCCAATACCTGCAACATTACGGCTTGGGAGCTTTGGAAGGGGTACTTTGGGAACTTCTGAAAGCAGCTCATAATCAAGCGTCTTTAAATTTATGTACGTCAACGGCAATGGTTGAAGAGTTGCGGGTACATGGCATTAAAAATTTGGATCTGTGGCAGCGGGGCGTTGATACGGAAATGTTTCAGCCCAGCCTCAAGTCGGAAAAGATGCGCGATCGCCTCTCCCAAGGTCATCCAGAAGCCCCAATTCTTCTCTACGTTGGTCGGGTTTCAGCAGAAAAACAAATTGACCAGATTAAACCTGTCCTTGAAGCAATTCCGGGTTCACGGTTGGCGATCGTCGGTGATGGCCCCTACCGCAGTGAATTAGAAGAACATTTTGCTGGCACGAATACACACTTTGTCGGTTATCTCCAAGGTTTAGAACTGGCTTCTGCTTTTGCCTCTGCCGATGCTTTTGTCTTTCCTTCTCGCACCGAAACCCTTGGTTTGGTTCTCCTCGAAGCGATGGCGGCAGGCTGTCCCGTGGTGGCAGCCAACTCTGGCGGTATTCCCGATATTGTGACTGATAGCGAAAACGGTTTTATGTTTGATCCTGTTGATCCAGATGGCGCGGTGAAAGCAACGCAACGTTTATTGGCAGCGACAGAAGAGCGGGAAATCATGCGGGCTAATGCTAGAGCTGAAGCTGAAAAATGGGGGTGGGCTGCAGCAACTCAACAACTACGTGGCTATTACCAACAGGTGCTGGCAGAAACAAGATTATTAGAAGCTGCTTGATTTATTAAACAGGGACTGACTGGTCTATCCGAAAAGGTCACATAGTTTTTAGTGTGACTGATTTTTTTGCTCCAATTCATGACGCATGGGAACATAGCGAATGCCATTTTCGACCCGTTCTTCTCCCACGATTTGAAACTGCATTGCTTTGTAAGCAGGAATAGCTCCGGGGTTAGCATGGACAGTAATGTTTTGGAGCTGGGGATTTTCTGCATGGCAAATGGCGATCGCCTCCTGAACTAACCGTTTAGCAATACCCTGTCGTTGAAATTTTCGGTCTACAAATAAAAGAGAAAGATGATGGTAAGTTCTCATTTCGAGCACACCGACAATGTTGCCTTCTACCTCCGCAACCCGTAAAAAATGATTGCGCTTCAAACGATAGGCGATCGCCGTGGGGTGGATGTACTGTAAAAATTCATCAATACCTTGGGGATCATAGCCCGGTGCAATACAGTCTTGGAAAACAGCCTCCATCAGCGCCGAGATTTGCGGCAGTTCACCATACTTATCACTTCGATAGATAATCCGATTATTTCGCTGATCCATAAGCCATTTACCGCTAACCTTAAGGACAATGTCGTTGATTCGAGTCGATGTTTACCAGTATCCTCATCTTTCTATTTTCAGTAATCGTCAGTGCTGTCCTATTTAAGTTTGGCATTGCCACAACACCGACCCTCAAACTTTTTGCCAAAAGGATGTTGCCAGCCTTTACGGTGGTCATTTTGCTGCTTGGGGGAAATATTCTCTACACCCTAAATGCTAAAAATGCACTGCAATCAGTCATTGATTTACCCCCAGTTACGGACAGTACCGAACTCGCAACAGTACAAAGCGGTGAACCCCTAGTCCTCGTGGCGATCGCCAGCCCCGATAACCCCATTAAAGGCAGAAACAACGAGTACCTTGCATACGTCGACGGCAACGGTTTGTGGACCCCCCTAAAAATCTTGCTAGATCTCGAAGACACACAAATTGCCATGACCAACGACAACTACCGCACCCGCAACTGGAAACGCGACAACAAAATTAATTACATCAACCCCGGACAACGACTCACCATCGTCGGGCGCAACTTAATCGGTGAAGTAATGACCGGCGATGACAAAGACAAACAAATTAACGCGATCGAGGGCATTCTGGTCTATGCCGGCTCCCACAATCAATTTATCCAAGACACAACCCGACGTCTTTGGGGGCCAAGGATTATGGCAGGTTTAAGCGCCTTTGCCTTGGGGGCAACCGTTCTTGGAGTGATTATTGCTGCCGTTAAAATTGCCATGACCAAATCAGCCTAACATCACCCCAGCACAAGCCTAATCGAGTCCGCCATAATGACCCAGCGACCAGGACATACAGTAGCGCAAAGATGAATATATGTGTTTTTCTGTGAACCTAAATAAAACATAAATCAAAGCTGACCCAGCAGACAAAGCAACACAGCAAGAGCCCTCCCTAGATCACAACATCAAAGACTCATATCACCATCTTTCCGCATCCCCATTTCCCTTTCCTTAGCCCTAGCATTCGAGATTAAAAACCTTCCCCAACCGAACATAGGCGATCGCCTACCCAGCCCATAGCATCCAAGATAAGTACATTAACTTTCGTTACGAAGTTGTTACGGTCTATTGCAAGATTGTCAGGATCTCTCGATTCCACAGGCATCAAACAAAGTGAGCGTGATACGATGCGCATCGTATAGTTCATGAGACGAGGAAATAGCCTTGGTACTACGGGTTGCTGTCGTCGGAGGAGGCCCTGCTGGTTCTTCCGCCGCTGAAATTTTAGCTAAAGCGGGCATCGAAACTTACATTTTCGAGCGCAAATTGGATAACGCCAAACCTTGTGGTGGCGCGATTCCCCTATGCATGGTGGACGAGTTCGATCTTCCCCCCGAAATCATCGACCGTCGTGTACGAAAAATGAAACTGATCTCCCCCTCAAATGTTGAGGTCAGCATTGGTCAAACCCTCAAGGATGACGAGTACATCGGCATGTGCCGTCGTGAGGTAATGGACAGCTTCATGCGTAACCGCGCAGCTGACCTTGGCGCAACTCTCATTAACGGCACAGTCTTTAAACTAGAGATCCCCACTAATGACAAGGATCCCTACACCCTCCACTATTCTGACCACACCAATGGTGCAATTAAGGGTGAAATGAAAACCCTCAAAGTTGACCTTGTGATTGGTGCTGATGGCGCAAACTCTCGTGTCGCGAAGGCCATCGATGCTGGTGACTACAACTACGCGATCGCCTTCCAAGAGCGTATCCGTCTTCCCGAAGACAAGATGGAATACTACGAAGAGCTTGCAGAAATGTATGTCGGCGACGACGTTTCTCCTGACTTCTATGCATGGGTATTCCCCAAGTACGACCACGTTGCGGTTGGTACTGGCACCATGAAAGTAAACCAAGCCAAAATCAAAACACTTCAAGCTGGCATCCGTGCCCGCGCAGCGAAGCGCCTCGAAGGTGGTGAAATCATCCGCGTAGAAGCTCACCCCATTCCTGAGCACCCCAGACCTCGCCGTGTAGTTGGTCGTGTTGCCCTCGTTGGTGATGCAGCAGGTACTGTAACAAAATCTTCCGGTGAAGGTATTTACTTCGCAGCCAAGTCTGCTCGTATGTGTGCAGAGGTCATCGTTGAAGCATCCAACAACGGTCAAACTGTTCCCACAGAGGCTGACCTCAAGCGCTACCTCAAGATTTGGGATAAAAAGTACGGCGCAACTTACCTCGTGCTCGATATCCTCCAACGTGTTTTCTACCGTTCCAATGCAACTCGTGAAGCGTTCGTCGAAATGTGTGCAGACATCGATGTTCAAGAGCTAACTTTTGATAGTTACCTCTACAAGACAGTTGTTCCTGCGAATCCCCTCAAGCAGATGAAGATTACAGCGAAGACAATTGGTAGCCTTCTTCGTGGTAATGCCCTTGCTCCCTAGGTTTTAAGTTTGAGTAACTCCTAATCCAAAACTAAAAATATTCATCACTTTTAGGATTACCATTTCGGTAGTCCTTTTTTGTTGATGTCATTAATTGACCCATTGAATATGCATGAATCTAAACACAAGTTGAAGAATCAAAGGTTATATTCTCCAATTAACGTCAGTTATGGATAAGAATTTAGCTGACATTCTTTAGAGAAAGGGAGA